>DPWB01000374.1 GCA_003527885.1 Candidatus Competibacteraceae bacterium | reverse complement strand
TCGGAGATGTGTATAATATATTTTCAAGCAGAAGACGGCATGCGAGATCTAGTACGGTCTCGTGGGCTNGGAGATGTGTATAAGAGACAGGGGTAGAGCTTTACCCACCCGATTCCCACAATTCCCAGCCTATTGTAGCATATAGAGTATTTGAGGATTATGTGTTGGGTCCCGGATGATTGACAGGTCTTTTTTGAAAGACTAGGTAATCGCTGTTCGTTATACCAATGCTGGAATGCGGGTAAGAGGGTCTTGAGTTTGGCCAGGGTAGTGACCTTGTAGCGAAAGACGAACGCGTGCTTGAAGGTGCGGTTCAAGCGTTCCAGGATACCCATCCCACCCACTTGAGCAACCCGACAGCGCACCCACTGACCGAGGGTCTGGCAGAGGTGCTGGAAGTGGCCGGAAGTGAAGTCCGAACCGGCGTCACTTTGGATACGGCGCGGCCCGACTAGCCCAAAGGCTGCCAACCGTTGATGGCCCTCCAACAAAGTGGCCGCGGCGCGTTCCTGACTTAAGGCCGGTGCGGCGCTGGCGGCGACGCACCGGCGGGTTTTCACGTCTTCAACCCGATAGACCCAGGCCACGCCATCCTCGAGGCGAAACCGCGTGGCGTCGATCTGCAATCGCCGCCCAATGGGCCAGTCACGTTCAGTGACTACGGGGTGGGCAGGCCGTTTTCTCTTCAAGGGGGGTGGCGGCCGCAAGCCCGATTCGCCCATCGACCGCCGTACCCGCTCACGCCCGATGGGCCGATGCTGTTGCCGGAGAGTCTGATAAATCCGAGGAGACCCATAAGTCGGTTGCGCCGCCGCTACCGCTTGAACCCAGGCACCCGCTCGCCCCTGAACCTGCGTCCGCTGGCGTCGTTGCGCACCATCCCGCAAACAATCCCGCAATCGCCAGTACGGCTGTCCCACAACCCGCATGAAGCCTTTGATCGACAGTCGCTTACGGTATTGACGATAGAGCTTGGCGAGGGTGGCCATGCTTAAATCCGACTGGGCTTTTTTAAGATTTCGATCTCCAACGCCTTTTCGCCCAACAAGCGCTTGAGCCGGCCGTTCTCCGCGTCCAGTCGCCGATCGGCCGTCTGCGCCTTCACGCCGTTTAACCCGTGCCGACCCGCCGCCAGAAACCGCTCCTTCCAACGGTAAATCTGATTCTCGTTGACGCCGCGCTGGCGGGCCACCTCCGCGACGCTCTGGCGCTCGCTTAACACCGCCAACACAACCCCCACTTTTTCTTCAACACTCCAACTTCGGCGTTGTTTACCCATCACGTCCTCCAAAAAAGTCTCTTCAGTTTGACTTCTCATGGAAGAAATTCTCGGGGCATTACCTTACCCCCGCTTTGTCTTGATGCTCGATAATGATGGAGCGGTGATTCCACTCTAGGCCGCGCCCGCTCGTCCGGCAACCGGCGAAACCCCATCATTTCAGCGGCGACGGCTGGTTTCAATTTATTTTTCGCAGCCCGCATCCAAACCGTCCCCCTCGGCGCAACAGACCAGGAAGCCACTGACGCTTCAGCCGTGGCGACCTTCGAACCGTCGCTTCATCCCGCATTGCGCCGAGGAGGATTTATGTCCCGTCTGTTTGCCCGCACCGGCCTGAGCTTGGCCCTGACCCTGGCCATCACCGCCGGCGGCCACGCCGCCAACCACCGCGAAGCCCCGCTCACCGCGCTCGATCACAAGGCCGACATCACCGATTTCTTCGCCTTCGTCAGCTACGACGACCCCGGCAAAGTCACGCTGATTCTCAACGTCGATCCGCTGCTGGAGCCCAGCAACGGCCCGAACTATTTCCCCTTCGACCCCGAAATCGTCTACGCCATCCGGGTCGACAACAACCACGATGCCGTCGAGGATTTGCGTTTCGAGTTTCGTTTCAGCACGGAAATCCGCGCGCCCGGCGTGTTCACCGCTTTCGTCGGCGCGGGCGACGGTATCCCGGCGCCGGCCAACTCGCCCGCGCCGGTCGCACCCGGCACGCCGTTGATCCCGCCGGCCATCACCGCGCTGGACGGCCCCGGCTCCGAAGGCTTCAGCTTGCGCCAACGCTATACCGTTTCGCTGGTCACCGGCCACGAAAACACCCGGCTGGCCGAGGGCCTGATCGCGGTGCCCACCAACGTCGGATCGCGCACCATGCCCGATTACGCCAAGCTGGTCCAACAGGGCATCTACGAGATCGGCAAAGGCATCACCGTATTCGCCGGCACGGTGGACGACCCGTTCTGGATCGATCTGGGCGCGACCTTCGATTCCATAAATCTCCGCCAACTGCCGAACGGCACCGGCGTTCCCGCCGTGCTCACCAAAGAGCAGGACGCCGACGACACCCGCAACTTCGCCGCCGACGATGTGGCCGGCTTCAACGTCAACGCCATCGCTATCGAAGTGCCCGTCACGCTGCTGACCTACGACGGCAAAATTCACGCCGCCGGCGATCCGTTGGCCACCATCGGCACCTGGGGGACCACCTCGCGGCCGCAAAGCAAGGTCTACCGGCGACCGGGCCAACCGCCGAACCTGTCCAGCCGTTTGACCCAGATTCAACGCATGGGCAACCCGCTGTTCAACGAACTGATCATCGGCACCGGCGACAAGGACAAGTTCAGCATGAGCCCGCCGCAAAATGACAGCCAGTTCGCCAATTACGCCCTGGACCCGCTGCTGGCGCGGGTGTTGAACGCGATCTACACCGACAAGCTGCCGATTCCAGCGCCGCCCCGCAAGGATTTATTGCCGCTGGTGACTTACCTGCCGCCCATCGCCGCGCCCGGCACCCCGGCCGGGCCGGTCGCCGACCTGCTGCGCTTGAATACCGGCGTCCCGGCGTCCCCCGCCGCGCAGCGCAAGCGTCTGGGTTTGCTGGCCGGCGATCCCGCCGGTTTTCCCAACGGCCGGCGGGTCTCGGACGATGTGACCGATATCGCGTTGCGCGCCGTGGCCGGGGTATTGGCCGGCGGCGACTTCGCCGGCTTTCCGCACAACAGTCTCGGCGATGGCGTCAACGCCAACGACATGCCGTACCCAGAGAACTTTCCTTACCTGGGCTTGGCCCATTCCGGCCGCGACAGCCGTCATGTCGATCCCGGTGAACCGGGCTGCGCGGGCGGCAATTGCCCGGTGGATTGAAAGTTGACCACCGGACGCGACCGCTCATGAACTCATGGCGTACTGTTTACCCCATGCGGGCGGGAGCCGGCCAGAGAGCCGGGCGCTGGCTGCTCGGCCTGTGGCTGGGCATCGCCGGCCCGGCGCTGGCAGCCGTACCGTTCGTTCCCGCCGACTTGTCTCAGGTGCTGGAAAAACTGCCCGTAGCGGCGGCCGATCCTGAGTTTCAGGAACTGCAAGCGCTGCGACGCCAGCAGGCCGCGCGGCCTGACGATCTGGAACTGGCGCTCCGGCTCGCCCGCCGCAACCTCGAAATCGGTCGCGCTCAAGCCGATCCGCGCTATTACGGTTACGCCCAGGCGGCGCTAGCGCCCTGGTGGGATCAGCCAGCGCCACCGGCCGAAGTGCGGGTGCTGCGCGCCGTGCTGCGCCAGAACCGCCACGACTTCGACGGTGCCCTGGCCGACCTGCGGCAAGTGCTGGCGATCCAGCCGCGCCACGCTCAAGCTTGGCTCAATCAAGCCGTCATCCATCAGGTTCGGGGCGAGCCGGCGGAGGGATTGCGAAGCTGTCTGGCGCTGCGGCGGCTCGTCAGCTCCCTGCTGTTCAATGCCTGTGTCAGCGGCGCGCTGGCCCGGAGCGGTCAAGCCGAGTTCGCCTACGCCAGCTTGTGGCGCGCGCTGGAAAACTCGACCGAGGCCGATGGCGAGGAACGGCTGTGGGCGCTGACCGTGCTGGCGGAAACCGCCGAACAGCTCGGTGACGCCAAAGCCGCCGAGCAACACTTTCGCGCCGCGCTGAACTTGGGACGGCGCGACGTTTACCTGCTCGGCGCGTATGCCGATTTCCTGCTCGATCAGAACCGGCCGGCCGAAGCGCGCGAGTTGCTTGAAGGCGAGCAGCGCGCCGACAACCTGCTGCTGCGGCGGGCGCTGGCGGAGCACCGTCTGAACGATCCGGCCTGGCAGCGCCACGCCGAAATTTTGGAAGCCCGCTTCGCCGCCGCCCGCCAGCGCGGCGATGACACCCATGCCGCCGCCGAAGCCCGGCTGCGGCTGGAATTGCGCCAGCAGCCCCAACAGGCGCTGGAACTGGCGCAACGCAACTGGGCGCAGGGACAGCGCGAACCCCAGGATGCCCGGCTGCTGTTGGCGGCGGCGCTGGCCGCCCGACAACCCGATGCGGCGCGCGAGGTGTTGGCTTGGCTGGCTCAAGTCAAGCTGGAGGACCGGCGCTTGACCGCGTTGCGCCAGCGCGTGCGGGAGATTTCGTCATGACGGTTCGAGAGAACGGGCGACGCGGTTGCGACAGGCTGGAGCGCGCCGCTGACGGTGCGGTTCAGGTCGGCCACCGGTTTGTCCCGGTGCTGCTGTTGGCCGTTCTGTTGGTGCTGTTGCTGGGTTTGGCTCCCACCGCATTCGCCCACAAACCCAGCGACAGCTATCTGAGCCTGACCCCGCGCGAAAATGGCTGGCGGGCGCGCTGGGACATCGCGTTGCGCGATCTGGAATATGCGGTTGGCCTGGATCAAAACGGCGATGGCGCAATCACTTGGGGCGAACTGCAAGCCCGACAAGGCGCGGTGCTTCAGTACGCGCTGGCGCATCTGACGCTGCACGCCGGTGAAACCCTTTGCGCCGAGCACCCCGGTGCGCTCCGGGTCGTCGAACACGGCGACGGCGCGTATGCCGTGCTCGATTTTAGTGTGGACTGCACAACGGTCGGCGCGCAAACCCTGGATTACCAACTACTCTTTGAGTTAGACCCCTCGCACCGGGGTTTGCTGCGGGTGGATGCCCCAACCGGCACGGAAACCGTCGTACTGTCCCCGGAACAGCGACAACGGTTGTTGAACGTCGGACCCGCCAGCGGCTGGCAACAATTCGCGAGCTATTGGAAAGAGGGGGTATGGCACATCTGGATCGGCTTCGATCACATCCTGTTCCTGCTGGCGTTGCTGCTGCCGGCGGTGCTGTGGTGGGACAACGGCCGCTGGCGACCGGCGACGATGTTGCGTGCCGTGTTGGTGGACACCGCCGCCATCGTGACCGCCTTCACCCTCGCCCATTCGCTGACCCTGACCCTGGCGGTGCTGGGTTTGGTGGATTTACCCGGCCGGCTGGTGGAATCCACCATCGCCTTGACGGTGGTGCTGGCGGCGCTCAACAACCTGTTTCCGGTGGTGACGGCGCGGCGCTGGTTGCTGGCTTTCGGGCTGGGCCTGATTCACGGCTTCGGTTTTGCCGGCGTGCTGCGGGAGCTGGGTTTGCCCGACGGCGCGTTGGCGCTGGCGCTGGCCGGCTTCAATCTGGGGGTCGAAACCGGCCAACTGGCTATCGTCGCGGCGGTGTTGCCGCTGGCTTTCGCGCTGCGTCAGACCTGGGCATACCGGCGGCTGGCCTTGCCGGTCGGTTCGGCGCTCGTCGCCCTGCTCGCCCTGATCTGGTGTCTGGAACGCGGGTTGAACCTCACTCTGCTGCCGACCGTGGCGGCGCGCGACGCCCCACCCGTTATCTTGTCATCCGCGTCACTTTGCAACATTCACCTGTCTGTTCGACCGCAATCGCAATCGGGTTAATCCCCGGAGGATACCGTCATGTTTGCTACCGTTCGCCTGCACCGTCTGCTGCCCGTCGCGGCGGCCTTGGCCTTGGCCGCCTGTGCCCAGACATCCCAGATGGTGGACACTCCGATGAAAGCGATGAAAGGGACGCCAACCCTGTACGAGCGTCTGGGCGGCCAGCCCGCCATCGACGCCGTGGTGGACGATTTCGTCGCCAACGTCGCCGCCGACAAGCGGATCAACAAATTCTTTGCCAACTCCAATATTCCCCGGCTCAAGCGCTTGCTCGGCGAGCAGATTTGCGCCGGGACCGGCGGACCCTGCACCTACACCGGCCGCGACATGAAGACGACCCACGCCGGCATGGGCGTCACCGAAAAGCATTTCAACGCCTTGGTGGAAGATTTGGTCATGAGCCTCGACAAGCACAAGGTGCCGCAGAAGGAGCAACAGGAGCTGTTGGGCGTGCTGGGACCGATGAAACCCGACATCGTGACCCGCTGACCGCGCGGAACCGCAAACCGTGCGCGCGCGCGGTTACCGTCGCTGCCCGGCCATCGGGCAGCGTTGCCGCGCGCTCAGGGGCCCGCTAAAATTCCGGCCCACCGTTACCGAGAGCGCGCGACTCGCCGTGGATTTGGCCCGCCAGCCACCAACACCCCTTCCGCCCGATCCTTTGACCGAACTGCTGGCGGCGACCGCCCGCGGCGACCGTCAGGCGTTCGCGGAACTGTACCGGCTCACCCGAGGCCGCCTGTACGCCATCACGCTAGCGTTGCTGCGCCAGCGTGAAGCCGCCGAAGATGTGTTGCAGGAAACCTACTTGGCGGTTTGGCGCGCGGCGGGCCAATACCAGCCCGGACGGGCGTCGGCCCTGGTCTGGCTCATGGCGATCACCCGCCACCGTGCTATCGAATGGCTGCGGCGACGGCGGCGACGGGCAGCGGAAAACCACGCCGAACCGCTCTCCGAGGAAGCCTTGCAAATCCCCGATTCTCAACCCTCGCTGTCGGTCGACCATCCCGCTCACGCCGTTCAGGAGTGCTTGCGGCGGCTGTCTGCCGAGCAATCTCAGGCGATAAAACTGGCGTTCTTCCAGGGACTTAGCCACGAAGAGCTGGCGGCGCGGCTACAAGCTCCGCTCGGCACGGTCAAAAGTTGGATACGGCGCGGTTTGCTGCAACTGAAGGGGTGCCTGGAATCATGAACCGAAACGAAGCCGACCAACGGGCGGCGGATTACGTGCTCGGGGCGCTGAGCGGGGCGGAGCTGGCCGAGTTCGAGGCGAACCTCGCCCGCGATCCGAAATTGCAGCGCTCGGTCGCGGATTGGGAGCGGCGGCTGACGCCCTTGGCGGCCACCTTGCCGGAGGTGGAGCCCCGCGACTCGGTGTGGCAGGCCATCGAAGCGGCGCTGGACGAGGCCGGTCCTCCCGCCACCGTCACCGTCCGCGACGGCGAAGGCGAGTGGCGGACCTTGGTGCCGGGTACGGAAATCAAGGTGCTGATGGTCGATCGGGACGCCGGATTCCAGTCCTTCCTGCTGCGGCTGGCGCCCGGCACTTTGCTGCCGCCGCACGATCACAGCATTTTGGAGGAATGCCTGTTGCTGGAAGGCGACATGCTGATCGGCGACCGCGCCTACAGCCGGGGCGACTATCACGC
>DPWB01000083.1 GCA_003527885.1 Candidatus Competibacteraceae bacterium | reverse complement strand
AGATGTGTATAAGAGACAGGTTCTGGGGTGGCGGCTTTTTGGTGTTGGGCGGCCTGCTCGGATTGCCGCTGGTCGTGCGCCGCAAGGAAAACCGTCATGCCTGAAACCGCGCCATCGTCCGTGTTGACCCTGAGCCGCCTACGCCTGAGCGTGCAGTTGCTGATGCTGGTTCTAACCGTCTGGGGCGGAACCTGGGTCGGTCATTACGCCGCCGAGAAAATCTCCAAGGCGCTGCCTGCCCTCTCGTGCGCCTACGATCGCGCCAACGGCGCCTATTGCGTGCTGATCCCGCTGCAACATCAGATGCACCACCGGGTCGGCGAGATGATCCAGCAAACCGGTCATTTCGCCTTGCGTTTACTGCTGCCGCTGGCGTTTACCCTGCTGGCGTTTTATGCGTTTTATTTCTTCATCGGCAAGGCGTTTTGCGGCTGGGTGTGTCCGCTGGGCACGGTACAGGAATGGCTCTACCGGTTGGGCCGGGTGCTGCGCCGCCCGTTCCGGCACCTGTCTGAACCGGCGATGAAACGGCTGCGTCCGCTGAAATGGGCGCTGGTGCTGGTGCTGGTGCTGGGCCTGCCGCTGGCGGCGGGTCTGGGGGTGACGCCGCACGCCACCGGCGATGCCTTCTGCCAGGTCTGTCCTTCCCGTCTGGCGACCACGCTGCTGACCGGCGACACCGAACAGGCGGCGATCCGCACCGGCGGCGTTCTGGATTTTGCCTTCGGCGCGCTGGCCAACACCTTGTTCGGCTTTATCCTGATCGCCGGTCTGGCCGTGCGCCAGCCGTTTTGCCGCATCTGCCCGCTGCTGGCGCTGAACGCCGCGTTCCAGCGCCTCTCGCCCTTGCGTCTGGTCAAGCGACCGCACGACAAGTGCGCCAAGTGCGGCATCTGCACCAAAGCCTGTCCGATGGATATTCCCGAAATCTGGCACGAGTCGGGCCGCAAGGCGTTCGCCGAGGACTGCACCTTGTGCGGCCGCTGCGCCGAATACTGCCCGGACGACGACATCATCCAAATCAAGTTTGGCCCGGCCCGGCTGTTCGGCTCCTCGCGCGCGTACTACAAGGCGCGGATCAAGCAGGAAAACCCGCAAGGGGAAAGCAAAATCGTGCGCTGGTTCCCGCGTCGCGCCCCTCATGCTTGAATCGGCCCATCTGCTTTCGGCCTGGCTGCTCGGTTTGTCGGTGGGGCTGACCGCCTGCACGGTCACCTGCCTGCCGTTCATGGGTTCGTGGGTGATGGCGCGTGAGCGCGGCGCGGTGCGGGCCGACACCGGCCTGTTTCTCGCGGGTCGGGTCAGCGCTTACACGCTGCTGGGGTTGCTGGCTGCTCTGACCAGCGCTCGCTTGATCGCCGTTTTGCAAAACGGCGTCGGTCATCTGGCGATTGGCGCGGCGGCGCTGGGGGCGGGCGGCTGGCTGTTGCTGGCGGAACAGCGGTCACGCGCTTGCACTGTATCGCGCACCGCCGGAGCGCCGCCGTTCGCTTTGGGCTTCGCCCTGAGTCTGACCCCCTGTGCGCCGCTGGCGTCCCTGCTGGTCTTCGCGGCGCAATCCGATTCCGCCGGTTCCGGTGCGCTTCAGGGCCTGGCGTTTGGACTGGGTGCGGCGGTTACGCCGTTGCTGCTGGTGTTGCCGCTGCTGTCGGCGTTCGGCGCACGGCTGCGGGCGCAGCAGCGCTGGCTGGGGGTGTGGTTGAGGCACGGCGTCGCGCTGAGCCTATTGGCGCTGGGCATCTATCGGTTGTCGTTGGGGATGTTATGAGCCACTTAAAAGAATGGGTCGAATATGGCGTGCTGGGGCTGCTGCTGGCGCTGTCGGTGTGGGCGGTCGCCATCGCCGTCGCCCGCTTTTATCATTACCGCCGGATCGACGTTGCGGCCTGGGGCAAGCGCGTGGAACTGGAGGCCGATCTCACCGTCGGCTTGACCACCATCGCCACCGTGGCGGCCAATGCGCCTTACGTCGGCCTGCTCGGCACGGTGCTGGGCATCATGCTGACCTTTCAGACCTTGGGCCTGACCGGCGACATCGATGTGAAAACCATCATGACCGGACTGGCGCTAGCATTGAAAGCCACCGCCGCCGGTTTGCTGGTGGCGATCCCCTGCGTGGCGCTCAATAACGCCTTGCGTCGCCGCGTTAAACTGTTGCTGGCGCGCTGGGATGCTCAGCATGGATGAGGAAATCGCCTCCATCAACGTGATTCCGCTGGTGGACATCATGCTGGTGTTGCTCACCATCGTACTGACCACCGCCACCTTCATCGTCACCGGCCATATTCCGGTCGATCTGGCGCAGGCGCAACACGCCGCACCGGGCCAGCCCAGCCCGACGGTGCTGACGCTCACCCTGCAACGTGCGGTTTATCTCAACGACCAACCGGTCGCCGATCTGGCGGCCGCCCTCACCGATCTTCCTCGCGTGACGCCGGTGGTGGTGCGCGCCGATGGCGGCCTTGCCCTGCGCGATTTCATCGACTTGGTGGAACGGGTGAAGGCGCTGGGTTTCGCTCGGGTGAGTCTCGAAGTCAAACGAACATGAACGGGCGGGCCTGGGCGGCCTCCATCGTTTTGCATTCCGGTGTGGTGGCCCTTCTCGTCAGTTTTGCGGGAGCGGACCCATCGCTGCGTCGGCCCGAACGCTGGGAAGTGAAGATGGCGTTCACCGCACCGCCAGAACCGCCAGCGGCTCCCGCGCCACCGTCTCCGCCGCCCCCGATTCTCACCCCGGTCGCCGCGCCCCAGCCACCCGTGCAATCCCCGGTTCCGCCAACAGTTGCGACCAAAACGCCGCCACCCCCGACCGTTTCAGCCCCGCGCCCCCGGTTGCCGCCAGTGGCCGCCATCAAGCCACAACCGCCACCGAAGCGCGATTCGCCACCACCACCCCGGCAACGATCGCGTCCGGTGGTTGAGAAACCGGTGTCAGCCCCGCGCAAACCGCCCCCGTCGCAACCAACCGTCGCCGCTAAAACAGTGTCCCAACCGCTGAAACAACCGGCGGCGTCAGCATTTTCTGAAGCGCCGTCACGCCCGACAGGGCGGGAATTGCTCGATTCTTCCCGGACTGCCTTCAAAGAAACGAGGGAAACGCTATCAGGCCGCCGGACGGAGGTTGGCCACTCCGCCGCTCGACCTGCCGCCCGCGACCACCCGCCGCCCGCCAAATCAAACCCGGACTCCGGGACGGCCAACTGGCACGCCGCCCTGCGCGCCAAGCTGCGGGAGATGCGGGTTTACCCGCCAATCGCACGCCGCCTGGGTCAGGAAGGCATCGTGATGTTGCTGCTTGAGATCGGTGCAAACGGTGATTTGCGCGGGCTGGCGATCCGGCAAAGTTCCGGCCATGCGGTGCTGGATCAAGCCGCCCAGCAACTGGCGCGTAACGCGGTTGCAGTGTTGCGCGGTCAGTTGTCGCCGCCCGGTGAGAGCCGGCTGGAAATTCCCGTCGCTTATCGGCTGGATCGTTGATGGCGACTTCTGACGCGGGCAATCCATTTTAACCGCGATCATTTGATTTTACTCTTTAGAGAGTTGTCACCAGCTCATCGTTGAACAAAGCACCGCCCATCAACTCTGGCGGCGATCACCGTGGAAACTGAACGCAGTTTGTCGGCCTGACGTCCGGCGTTACGTAAGACGACTAAACCCATGCCGCTCGCCCCGCCGTGCGTCGAAGCCGCCGCCGGCATGGCCCAGGGATGGACGATCTTAAGGTTTCCCAACAGGTAGCCGTGGCCGCCCGGCGAGCGGAGAAAAGCCGATCGACAGCCACGTGATCAACCAATGGGAAAACCGCTTCAGGCCCATGAACAAACTCCTGATGTCACGCGGCGGATTGACGTGATTCGCCCATGCCAAATCGTGCGAGACAATACGAGAATGCGACAAATTGTCGCACCCCCGGAACCTGGAAAATCGCTACAATCCGATTGAGAAACACAGGAAAGTCATTCAAATGACGCAACCTGCTCGCGCCAGTTCGGCATAGGGGGTCGGTCGCCGTGACGGGTCGATGTTCAATCCCAGGCGCAAACCGATTTGCGATAGGGAGAAAATGCCACGCACCACTTGGGTTCCAGTTTCTGGCTCGCCGTCGAGCACCAGCGCGTGTTGGCGGTCGACTTGCCGCAACGTGGCGATGATGTCGCCCACCCGCGCCCGCGAGACCCCCTCCATCAGCAACGCATCCAGTTTCGGCCTGATCGTCATGACATCAGCGACGACCAATTCCTCCCAAGCGCCGCTTTGGCCAAAATCCGCTCCGCCTTGCCGCCGCCGAGATCGCGGCCAGTCAACACGCCAACCACTTCGTTATCGTCGTCGCAGACCAACAGAAGGCGCACCCCTCGCCCGATCGTGACGGCTGACGCTTCGGCGAGAGGGGTCGACCGTCCGACGGTGGAGGCGGCCACTTGACGCAAGTCGGTCATGGTGGTTGCGTCGGGATCGCCGAGGACAACGCGCCGGAGCGGCGGCGGCTTGGGGCAAAAAAACCGGCTGCCGCTTTCCAGCCGATGCGGCGGCAGCGGTCGGTAAGGCGGTGGGTGAGGTTGCGTCATCGAGAATCTCCAGGAACAGAGGCCGAAAGCGGCAAAGCCTCTGATTCATCGGCGCTCGACCGAATCCTACGAGATCGCCGGCCGGCGAGGAATGCGGCATATCGCCGCATCGGACCGCGCGAGATAAAACCTATACTTGGGGCGATCAAATCGACCCTGTTCGCCGAACGACTCTGACTGATGGACGATTTACGACGTTTGCTGTTGCTCCGCCTGTTGGTGGTTTTGGGACCGGCGGTCATGCTGCTTTGGCTGCGTTTCGGCTTGACGCCGCCGCAACCGCTCCCTTGGTGGGCGATCGGATTGTTCCTGGCGCTGATCGCCTCGGGTTTTATCGGGTTGTACTGGCGGATCCGGTCGTCCGCCGCGATCACCTCCTGGCAATTGTTCGGCTATTTGCAGTTTGACGTACTGGCGCTGGCGAGCCTGCTGTACTTCAGCGGCGGGGCCAGCAATCCGTTCGTGTCGCTGCTGTTGCTGCCGCTGCTGATCGCCGCCGCCCTGCTGCCGGCCGCTTGCGTTTGGGCGACGGCGGGGGTGACTGTCGCGGTCTATACGGTCTTGATGTCCCATTATCTGCCGCTGCCGGGGATGCTGAGCGGCCACGGACCCGGCTTTCACGCCCACTTGTGGGGGATGTGGCTGGTGTTCGTCATCAGCGCCTTGCTGGTGGCGGGCTTCGTGGCCCGGCTGGCGGCGGCGCTGCGTCGGCGGGACCGCGAGCTGGCCCGGCTGCGCGAGAAAGCCTTGCGCGACGAGCAGATTTTGGCCCTGGGGATGTTCGCGGCCGGCGCGGCGCACGAGCTGGGCACGCCCTTGTCCACCATCGCGGTACTGGCCAAGGAGTTGGAACACGAATACGGCGCGGAGATTTCGCTGCGCGCCGACTTGCGGACGCTGCGCGGGCAAGTGAATACGTGCAAGGTTATCCTCGGTGAGTTGTTGCGCGCCGCCGACTTGAGCGCCGACCGCGAGGCGATCCAACCGTTGGATCAGTTGTTGGAGCGCACGCGCAACCGCTGGCAATTGCTTCGTCCGCGGGTGCCGCTGCGGGTTCATTGCGCCGGCTCTCCGCCGCCGCCGACCGTTCATTCGCCGCAGACCGTCGGCCAGACCTTGATCAGCCTGCTCAACAACGCCGCCGACGCTTGCCCCGAAGGGGTCGATCTGGTGGGGCGTTGGGACGCGCGGCGGGTGATCATCGAAATCCGCGACCGGGGTCCGGGGCTGTCGCCGGAACTGGCCCAACAGGCGGGCAAGGGCTTTTTCACCACCAAGGAAGGCGGCTCCGGCGTCGGCTTGCTGCTGGCCAACGCGACGTTGGAGCGGCTGGGCGGGCATGTCACCCTATCGCGTGACCCGCAAGGCGGAACCTGCACCCGCATCGATTTGCCCGCCCGGCTCGAAGCCGCATGACGACACTTGGCGCCCGCCAGCCCAATTTGTTGTTGGTGGACGACGACCCCGTTTTCTGCCGGGCGTTGGGTCTCGCCTTGGGGCGGCGCGGCTTCGCCGTCACCGTCGCGCACGACGGCGCGGCGGCCTTGTGTCAGGCGCGGATCGAATCGCCCGACTACGCCGTCGTGGACCTCAATCTAGATGGCGATTCCGGTTTGCGCTTGATCCCGTCCTTGCTCACGCTCGATCCCGATATCCGCATCGTGGTACTCACCGGTTACGCCAGTCTGGCGACGGCGGTGGACGCCATCAAACTCGGCGCGATCAACTATTTGGCCAAACCGGCCGACGCCGATGAAGTGGTGGCCGCCTTGGGCGCCACGGCGGGCGATGCCGCCGCGCCGATCAGCACTCGGCCTTTGAGCGTCAACCGATTGGAGTGGGAGCATATCCAGCGGGTGCTGCGCGACAACGACGGCAACATCTCCGCCACCGCGCGCCAGTTGGGGATGCACCGCCGCACCTTGCAGCGCAAGCTGGCCAAGCGGCCGGCACCCCGCTAGATACCGTCGTTTAAACCGGGTGCGATGGGAAGGGAATAGACATACATCTTGACCATCTGAAGGCGCCGTTTGAGTCTGTCAAAACGGCCAAACCGTACGCTTACGATTGAACCACCCAACCTCACGCAACGGGACTTTCACTGCTCGCAGCGCAGCGCCGCTCCCAACGTTGAAAGCGGAAAGGCCAAGCGTGCCCGCTATCGGCCGGATGCGCCTCCTCCCAAGCCAGCCGCCAGCGCCGCGCATCCCATCCCGGAAACCGGACATCGCCCGGCACGTCGGCTTCCACCCGAGTCAGATACAGCCGCCCGGCCAGCGGCAAGGTTTGTTCGAACAGCGCGGCGCCGCCGATCACCATGATCTCGGGCGTCGCCTCGAGCAGGCTCAGCGCCTCGCGCAACGAATGCGCCACCGTGCACCCCTCCGCCCGATAGGTCGGATCGCCGGTCAAGACGACCATTCGACGGCCCGGCAGCGGTCGGCCGATGGATTCCCAAGTTCGCCGGCCCATCAGCAGCGGCTTGCCCATCGTGGTTTGCTTGAAGAAGCGCAAATCGGCCGGCAAATGCCACGGCAGCGCGTTGTCACGCCCGATCACCCGGTTGCGCGCCAGCGCCGCGATCAACACCAGTTGCGGCGGCCCGGCGGGATTTGCCTTGACCGCGACGCGCGGGTCATCGTCCGCCGCGCGGGCGTTCGGGGCCGGCGTCGGCGTCATGTCGGCGCCGGCGGCGAACCGGCCGCCGGGACGCTCCAGGCCGGCACGCCGGGTTCGTCCAAGCGGATGGCGGTCAGTCGGTTGCCCCAGACGCAGCCACTGTCCAGCGCGAAAATGCCCGGCGCGCGATAGTAGCCGAGCGCCGCCCAATGCCCGAACACCACATTGAGATCGGCGTTGCGTCGGCCGGGCGCTTGGAACCACGGGAACAAAGTCGGAGCTTGGCTGCCGGGCGGACCCTTATCGTCGAAGGTCAGCGCGCCGTCCGACGTGCAGAACCGGATTCGCGTCAGGGCGTTGACCATGAAGCGCAGCCGGTCGTAGCCGGTCAGATCGTCCCGCCAGCGACGCGGCTCGCCGCCGAACATCCGGCCCAGGAACTCCTCGTAGAGCGGCCCGCGCAGAACCCCTTCCACTTCCGCCGCGCACTGTTGCGCCAGCGCCAGATCCCATTGCGGCGGCAATCCGGCATGAACCATGGTAAAGCCGAGCGCCGGATCGTGATGGAGTAACGGACAGCGGCGCAACCAGTCCAACAGTTCGGCCCGGTCCGGCGCTCCCAAAACCGACTGGAAGGTATCCTTGCGCTTGGGCTTCACCCGGCCGGCCGCGACGGCCAGCAACGTCAGGTCGTGGTTGCCCAGGACCGCGACCGCCCGCTCGCCCAACTCGCGCACCAGCCGCAGGATTTCCAGCGAGCGAGGCCCGCGGTTGACCAGATCGCCGACCAGCCACAGCGTATCGGCGGCGGGGTCGAAGCGCAACGCATCGAGCAACCGTCGTAAGGGCTCGTAGCAGCCTTGAAGGTCGCCGATGGCGTAGACGGCCATTTCAATTCTTGGCGGGGGGTGGACCCGCCGCTGGCGCGGGGGGCGGCGGCAACCGGTCGAGGATGCGGCGGGCCACGCCCGGATAATCCTCATCGAAGTGATGGTCGCCCGGCATCTTTTCGGCGCTGATCCCCAGATCGGCCACTTTCGGGCAGGAAGCGTCCTCCTCATCCGCACCGTAAACGCACAGCCGCTTGAGCGCGGCCATTTTTTCCAGTTCCGGGCGAACCGGCCGGTCGCCTTCGTCCGGTTCGTCGCCGATCCAGTTGCTCAGCTTGAACTCGAAAGCGGCATAATCCGACAGGCCCAAAAACACCACCAGATCGATCCGGTCCCGCAGGTCTTGCGGCAACCGGTTGACGGTCGCCGGCAACACATCCGCGCCGAAAGAATAGCCCAGCAACACGATGCGCTCCTTTTTCCAAAGCGCCAAGTAGTAACGCAGCACCCGCTCCAAATCCAGTGCCACCTCATCCGGCTGGCGGGCTTTCCAAAAATAGCTCAGCGAATCCAGCCCCACGCTCGGCAGGCCGTTTTTCGCCAGCTCCGCCGTCACGGCGCGATCCAACAGCGCCCAGCCGCCATCGCCGGACAGCATGACCGCCAGTTGCGGTCGGTCGGGACCGTCGGTCGCCGGCACCTCGGTCAGCGGTACGCCGCTGACGCTGGCGTCGGGTTGCACCTGCTTGACGATGCTGGGGTCCAGCCATTGCAGCAAGGCGGAAACCTGCGGCTGCCACGCTTTGATCCCACCGGGGCCGGGCAACTCGCTCAGCCGGGCCAGTTGGATCGATTTGGCGAATTGTCCGGCCGCCCCGGCATCGCAAGCGGGCCGGTTCTGAAACACGAACCAGGTGGTCGGCATCCGCGCGACCGGTTTCAAAAGCACGCCCTTGTTATCCGGCCGCGGCGTACTCTCCAGATTCGCCGGACCCTTGCAGAGCGGTTTGCGCAGGGGCAGTTCCGGGCAGAAGTCCACCCCCAGCCCGGCGTGAAAGCGCTCGACCGGCGCCTGGGCCAGCGCGGCGTAACCCAGCGTCGCGCCGGCGCCGTACCCCAGCAAGACCGGCGGCTGGTGGGTCTCGATGGGATAACGCTGCTCCAGCAGCCGGTTCAAACGGTCGAGATCTAGCGATAAATCGGCGCAGGCGCCATCCGACCGCTCCAGCCGGGCCAAATAGTCATCCAGGTTGATCGCCGCCACCACGTAATCGAGTTTTGCCAGCTCCCTGGCGGCGGCGGTCAGCTCCGCGCTCCACCCGCCGGCTCCCGACGCGAACAGCAGCACGCCTTTGGGTTCGTCGGTCGCACGATAGACCGCCAACTTGCCGAAACCGGCATCGTCCAGGGTCTCTTCGGCCGGTTCCGCCCGCGCGCCGGCGGCCGCCAGAGCGGCGATCAGCCACATTGTTCGCGCCAGCTTGGGCACAGTCATGAAGTCACTCATCAGCCGTTATTTTCCGATAACGCCCTTGAAGCCGCCAGCGATCAGCGCCGTCAAATCCGCCAGCACCAACGGCAGCGCCAAGCCACCCGGCGTCGCCAGATAGCGGGCCTCCCACCCGGGATCGAATTTGTCCTTGTACTGGTGCAGGCCCCGAAAATTGTAAAAAGTCTCGCCCTGGCCGAACACCAGCGCGCCGAAGCGGTTCCACAGCGGTGCGAGGCTGCGGTTCTGCAAACCGGCCAGCGGCGCCATACCCAAGTCGAACCATTCGTAGCCCTGGCTCCGGCCCCACAACATGATCTGGACGAACAGATAATCCATCAGGCCGTTCGGGCTGTCGGGGGGATAGCGCATCAAATCCACCGACAGCTCCTCGCCGCCACCCTGCCAGAGATTGGCGAAAGCCGCCAGCTCCGAAGCGCGCCAGACCACCGCGACCGGCCCACTTTGCAGGTAAGCCCCGTTGAAAAAGCCCAGCGAAAAACGCTTTTCGCGGCCGCCTTTTTCGCCGAGCCAGGCATCGGAAACC
>DPWB01000127.1:3790-9528 GCA_003527885.1 Candidatus Competibacteraceae bacterium | reverse complement strand
AAGACCTGGAATGGACGCCAGAGCAGTTGCGGGAAGGCATGGCCGTCAAGCTCAAGGAAGTCCCTTTCAAAGTGCAGCTTTTCAAGGTGGTCGCCTCCAACGGCGACATTGACTGGGCCATCACCAACCGATCCCCAGGTTCCATCGACACGCAGGTTGTTCAAAGAGAAAACAAGCTGCGTTGGATGATCGAACGGTTGCATCGCGAACTGAAGCAACTGACGGGCATCGAAAAGTGCCAATGCCGAACACAACGCGCCCAGCGCACCCACACCGCCTGCTGTTATCGGGCGTGGTTCTCGTTGAAAGTCAGGGCTAAAAAACTAAAAACCACCCTCTATCAAATCAAACACACCCTCTGGAGTCACTATTTGCGCAGCGAGTTGCAACAGCCACACCTCCCTGTGTATCAGCCCGCCTAGCCAAAAGATTAAGCGAAAGCCCTAATATTTATCGACAATCTAACTGCATGAGCAAACTACGCGCTTTCACCATTCATCTAACGGCCAGCGCCGCCGTAATTTTAGTTTTTTTGAGCGTGATGTTTTTTTTCTGGTATCCCACACCATATTTTGAAACGGACGGCGGCTGGAAAGTGCTTCGTATCCTGGCCGGCGTGGATATAGTGTTAGGGCCACTGCTGACCCTCATTGTTTTCAAACCCGACAAACCCAGCCTCAAATTCGATATGAGCGTGATCGTGCTGCTGCAATTGAGTGCACTGCTCTATGGGGCGGCCATTATCTACCAACAGCGCCCTGCGTTTGTGGTCTTCGGGGTAGATCGGTTTACTTCCATTGCAGCGGCGGAAGTCGAATTCGAAAAGCTCAAATACCCTGAACTTCAGCGATTTGCAGGTATCGGCCCGCTGCTAGCACAAGCCCGCCCGCCCGCCGACCCCAAATTGCGCCAAGAAATCATGTTCGGCGTTTTGCTAGAGGGCCAAAAAGATCTGGAATTCAGGGCGGAACTGTACGAACCGTATCGACCCGATTTGACGGATTTACGCAAGCGAAGCGTAGACTTAGGAAAAATTGCCTCTCTTGACACAAACGCCAAGCAAGCGATTGAAGCATTTATAGCTCATCAAAGTGGGCGCTTGGAGGATTATCTGTACCTACCGCTAAAAGGGAAAAATAAAGACATCGTTATGGTGCTCTCGCCAAAAGATGGGATGCCGGTGGGGTACATTAGTATCAGCCCTTGGATCAGCGATTATCCGACAGCGCCATAGAGCCTGATAACACTCACTTTTATTACCTGACCACAGCCCCTTAGATCACAGCGATTTCACATCAATCGAATCACCGTACACCTCGATCCCCAATTTTTTAGCCACTTCGCTCGCCCGCGCGTCCACCATCGGCGAGATCACCAGCAGCCGGTTGGCCTTCTTGTCGTGCCGCCGCTCGTAAAACCGCGCCTTGCGCTCGAAGGCGTACATCCCGGCTTTATCAATGGATGATTTCAACTCACAGATCAGCAGCAAGCCGTTCATGATGATGATATCCAGTTCCACTTGATCCGGCCGACCGAATACTTCACCCTGATCGTCGTACTCATTGACGTTCAGCACCCGAACATCGAAATTCTTCTCCAGAATCCCTGCCAGCGCAGCGCGGAACGTTTTTTCGGACTGCATCCCCCACCGTGCGCCCAACGCGCCGATGCTGCGATCATGTTTCGATGCTTGGGCCATGACCGCCTCATGAAGCCGCTGCAACTCTTTCTGGTTTTCTTCCCATTTTCGCTTGTGCTCCTCTTCCTTGCTGTTTTGCGCCTCCCAGCGGCGGTTTTGTTCTTGCCGATCCCGGTTCTGCTGCTCGTAAAGTTTCCTGAATTCCTCGCGCATCTCCGCTTGGTTTTCATCCCACTTGCGGTTTTGCTCTTCCCACTTGCGGTTTTGTTCTTCCCACTTGCGGTTTTGCTCCTCGCGATCACGCCGCAGCTCGCCCAACAGTTGGGAAAAGTGATCCTCGGTCTCGGCGCGACTCGGATGTTCCTGTCGCGTCAACTCCAACAAAAAGTCGCGCAAGCCAGGATCGTCCCGCAGCAAACCGGGCAACTCCCGCCGTATCGTCTCTTTCAACTCAGCGCTATTCATTCTTCAAGCCTGCTTGAAAAGACTTTTGTGTAAGGAAAACCCGTGCCATCACTGTTGCGAACTCGCGATGAAAGCGGTATGTTCGGGTCCGGTCAATGCCGCTTGCAACACTTCCAGCACCCGCGCCAGATCGCCCGCCAACAGCGCTTCCCCCGCCAGCGCCAAACCCGGAAGAACCGTACTGCGCGTCACGCCGTCCGTATCGGGCAGCAGCGACAAATACTCGCCATCCTGTAACCGCCACCATTCCAACCGCCGTTCCGCGACCACCCAAACCAGATATTCCCGCACTCCGGTTCGCCGGTAAATACGTTTTTTGTCATGCAGATCGTAAGACGCGCTGCTGGCGGCGATCTCCACCACCAACTCCGGCGGACCCTCGACATAATCGTCGGAACCGATCCGCGACTGGCCACCCCGCGCCGGATCGAGCCGTAACAGTGCGTCTGATTGTACCTCGTTGTCGGCGTCCAACCTGACTGTAACATTATCTCCAAGACTCACTCCCGGAGTTGCCGCCATATAAACACCTAGCCACGTCATGACCCAACCATGCGGACTACCATGACTCTCAAAACGCACCGGCGAACCTATGTAAACCACTCCTTCGATCAATTCCGCTTTTTTCACGCCCGGCATGGCGGCATAGCGCCGCTCGAACTCCGCGCGTCCGAGATGGTCGCCCGTTTCCAACGGCAGTGTCGTCCGCAAAGATCGTGCTGGAGTTTCCGCTATCGCGCTCATGGTCTCGCCTCCGCCCATCGTCGCTTTCGAATTTGACGCGCCACTTTTTTGATCGTTTCAATGGCCGACTTCATATCACCCACACTAAAACCACCGGCAACGTCACTAGCGCCAGCGCCGTTTCCACCGTGAGAACAGCGGCGATCAGCGGCGCATCCCCGCCCAATTGCCTCGCCAGGATATAGGCCGCCGACGCGCTGGGCAGCGCCGCGAAAGCCACCAGCACTTTGGTCTCCAACGAGCCGAGCTTCATCAACCAACACAAGAATCCCGCCAGCGCCGGCATCAGTAGCAACTTCAAAACGCCGGTCCCAACCAGCAAGCCCGGCCGCGTCAACGCATCCAAGCGCAAACCCGCGCCGACCGCCAACAGCCCTAACGGCAACGCCGCTCGCGCCAGAATATCCAACACCGCCGCCGAACCGAGCGGCAAGCCGATGCCCGTCACGTTCAAGCCAATCCCGACCAAACAAGCCACAATCAACGGATTGGTGATGAGCCCCCACAAGACGCCGCCGACGGTCGCGCCGCCACCCGCATGGGCGGTCAGCACCAGCACGCACAGCACGTTGATCAACGGGATCATAATCGCCATCACCAGCGCCGCCACCGCGCCGCCCTCGGCGTGGAACACCGCCAACACCACCGCCAGCCCGACGTAGGTATTGAAACGGATGACTCCTTGATAGACCGAGGTAAACGCCGGCCCGTCCACCTTCAGCCACGGCCGGAGGGTATAAACCACCGCCGTCATTCCTAACAGCAACGTCACGATAATCAGCGCCACCGGCCCTACCGCATAATCGGTCAAGCGCGCCAGCGCCAACTGACGCACGAGCAATGCCGGAAATAGCACGAAATAAGTGAACCGTTCCGCCGCCGGCCAAAACCCGTCACCGGGAAATTGCAGCCACCGCAACCCCGCGCCCAACAGGATCATCGCGAAAACCGGACCCAAGGCCCCTAGAATGAGCGACAGATTGTTCATTCGCCTCGCTCGCAGAAGCGCCCGATCAAACTCCGCAACAAATCCAAGGTCGGTTGCACGCTCGCCAGCGGCAGAAATTCATCCGGCTGGTGCGCGCGGTCCACGCTGCCGGGGCCGATAATTACTGTCTCCATGCCCAAGGCGTTCAGATACGGCCCTTCGGTACCGAAACCCACCGCGCCGGCCGCTTCGCCGGTCAATTCTTCGGTCGCCCGCACGATGGCCGCCGCCGCCGGTGTTTCCAATGCCTCGATGCCCGCAAACAGTGGCCTGAAACTCAGCTTGAGCGTTCCATCCACTAACAGCCGTTCCAATCGCTGTTGCAACGCTCCGCGCAACTCCGCCAAAGTCATGCCGGGCAACGGTCGGATGTCGATGTGCAACTCGCAGTCGGCGCAAATCCGGTTGGGGTTGTCGCCGCCGTGTATATGGCCCAGATTCAGCGTCGGCACCGCCACCTCGAACAGCGGGTTGCGATAGTGCGCCTCTAGTTCCGCCCGCCAGCGCAGCAGTTCGCCGATGACCCGGTGCATTCCCTCCAAGGCGCTCGCGCCCAGCGCCGGATTGCTGGAATGACCGGAACGCCCCTCCAGCCGGATCGCTTCCATCAGGATACCCTTGTGCATCCGCACCGGTTTCAGGCCGGTCGGTTCGCCGATCACCGCGTGTCGTCCCAACGGCTTGCCGGCCGCCGCCAGCGCTCGCGCCCCGGCCATGCTGCTTTCTTCGTCCGCCGTCGCCAGGATCACCAGCGGTCGCCGCAGCTCCCGCGCCGTAAACTCGCCGGCCGCCTCGATGGCCAGCGCCAGAAAGGCTTTCATGTCGGCCGAACCCAAGCCGTAAATCCGCCCGTCAGCCACCGCACCGCCGAAGGGATCATGGCGCCAGCGGCCCTCGTCATACGGCACGGTGTCGGTGTGTCCGGCCAACACCAAGCCCCCCGACCCTTCACCCGAGGTCGCGATTAAATTGGCTTTGTCAGGCCGCTCCACCAGGGGCTGTATACAGACTCTGAACCCCGCGTCTTCCAGCCAGCCGGCCAGCAGGTCGATGACCGCCCGGTTGCTCTGGTCGAATTGCGGCGAGACGCTGCTGACCGACGGCGTGGCGATCAATTGACGGATGCGGTCCAACAGGCGAAAAGGCGCGTTCTGCATGATGATTTCACTGGCGATAGCGGTAGCGACTGCGTGATAATAATAGCAGTTTGACCCAGCCGTAGCCGTTTGACGACGCGCTTTCAGGCCAACGCTGGTTCAGATTCAAGCCTCCGGTTCGCACCCTGCCGCCTTCCCCATTATTGCCGGATCGCCCGACTCTCTCCGCCGCGCTTTGCGCTCACAGCCCGAGATCATCCCGAACCGCCATGCTGCGTCATGCCACCTTGGACGACATTCCGGCCTTGCTGGCGATCGAACAGCAATGCTTCGCGACGGATCGTCTGTCCCGCCGCAGCTTCCGCCATCTGTTGACCCACGGCAACGCCATTATCCTGCTGGACCAAGAAGGTGGTCACATTCGCGGCTACGTGCTGCTGCTGTTTTCGCGCGGCACTTCGATGGCCCGGCTCTATTCGATTGCCGTACACCCCGGACACCGGCGCTACAAGATCGGCGACCGGCTGCTGGAGGCGGCCGAAGCGGCCGCGCTGGAGCGGGATTGCGTGTCGATGCGCCTGGAGGTCCGCCGCGACAACCCCGCTTCGCTGGCGCTGTTTCGCCGTCACGGCTACCGCCAGTTCGAGGAAACGCCGGATTATTACGAGGACCACATGGACGCGCTCCGCTTCGAGAAGCGTCTGGTCCCTTATTTGCAAGTCGATCTGGTCAAAGTACCGTACTACCAGCAGACCTTGGATTTCACCTGCGGGCCGGCGGCGCTGATGATGGCGATGAAGGCGCT
>DPWB01000127.1:0-3447 GCA_003527885.1 Candidatus Competibacteraceae bacterium | reverse complement strand
ACCACCATCTTCATGACCTCCGGCCACGGCGGCTGCGGCCCTTACGGGCTGGCGTTGTCGGCTTACCGGCGCGGTTTCGATCTCGAAATTCACGTCAACGAAAACAACGTTTTCCTGATCGATTCCGTGCGCAGTCTCGAAAAAAAGGAAGTGATGCGCTTGGTTCAGGAAGACTGGATCGAGGAACTGAGCCAGTTGCCGGTGCTATTGCGCTGCGGCAGTTTGGGCGTGGACGAGTTGCGGCAAAAATGCGAGGCCGGCGGCGTGCCGTTGGTGCTGATCAGTTCCTGGCGCATCTACGGCGAGCGCTTTCCGCACTGGGTGGTGGTCACCGGCTTCGACGATCATTACATCTACGTCCACGATCCCCTGGTCGATGCCGAGGAAGGCGAAACCGTCACCGATTCCATCAACATGCCGATCCCGCATCGGGAATTTCAACGCATGGCCCGCTACGGCAAAGCCGGCCAGAAGGCCGTGCTCGTCCTTTACCGCGCCAACCGCCGGCCCGAACCGCCGGTTCCCCCCACCGTCATCATTGGATAATCGCAGCGTCAGGAGCACCGCTTTACTTCGATGGCCGATCACATCATTCTGGTGGAAAATCCCACCGACTGGAAAACCCACTTTCCGAAACTGCCCGTCGTCGCCGCCAAGGACTACTTGGCCAAACCCGAATACTCGTCCGCCGGCCGCAACCTGCGGGTGCTGAACCTCTGTCGCAGCTACCGCTATCTCAGCGTCGGTTACTACTGCTCGCTGCTGGCCGAAGCCCGCCGTCACCGGGTCATCCCCAGCGTGCGCACTCTCAACGACCTCAGCCGCAAATCCATCTACAGCCTCGATGTCGAAGACCTGGACGACCACGTCCAGCAGGTCCTGGGCAAACCCCGGCCCGGCTTCACCGCCACCGCCTTCGAGTTGGACATTTATTTCGGCCAGTGCCCGGCCAAGGAATTGCAGGAACTGGCGCGTCAATTATTTGGCGTCTTTCGCGCACCGCTGCTTAGGGTGGAATTTCGCCTGCAAGGCCAGTGGCGCATCGCGACGCTCAAGGCCCTGCACCTGTCCGCGCTGTCGGCCGAACAGGAAGAGATGTTCATGGGCGCGCTGACGACCTATCTCAGCCGGCGCTGGCGGCAGCCCCGGGCGCGCAGCAACTACCGCTACGATCTGGCGGTGCTGCACAACCCCAAGGAAGCCATGCCCCCCTCCAACCCCAAAGCCTTGCAGCAATTCGTCAAGATCGGCCGCGAGTGCGGCGTCAACGTCGAACTGATCGAGAAAAAGGACTACGGCCGGCTGGCGGAATTCGACGCATTGTTCATCCGCGACACCACCGGCATCGACCACTACACCTACCAGTTCGCCAAGAAGGCCGAGAGCGAAGGCATGGTGGTCATCGACGACCCCGACTCCATCCTCAAATGCACCAACAAAGTGTATCTGGATGAACTGTTGCGCACCCATCGCATCCGCACCCCCAAGACCGTCATCGTCCGCCGGGACAACCTGGAACGGGTGGACAATGAAATCCCCTACCCCATCGTGCTGAAAATTCCTGACGGGTCCTTCTCGCGCGGCGTGTTCAAAGTCACCGACCGCCCCGAACTGCTGGAAGTCGCCGGCCGCTTGTTCAAGTCGTCCGATCTGGTGCTGGCCCAAGAGTTTCTCTACACCGATTTCGACTGGCGGGTCGGTATTCTCAACCGGACCCCGCTGTTCGTCTGCCAATACTTCATGTCGAAAGAACACTGGCAGATTTACAACCACGAACCCGGTCGGGAACGCGGGGCCCGCGAGGGCGATTCAAAAACTTTCCGAGTCGAAGACGCGCCGGAAATCGTGGTCAAGACCGCGCTCAAGGCGGCCGGCCTGATCGGCAACGGCTTCTACGGGGTCGACCTGAAGCAGACGACCAAAGGCGTGGTGGTCATCGAAATCAACGACAACCCCAACATCGATCACGGCGTCGAGGATGCGGTGCTGAAAGAAGAGGTCTACCGCACCATCATCGACGATTTCGTCTGGCGGCTGGACCGCAAGCGGGGGAAATGAGCGGGCGGGAGACAGGAAGCGAGGCGACCGCTGCCTGTCCCCGCGAACGGGTCAGGACGCTTTCTTGACCCAAGCGGTACACCAGCCGTTGGCGGTGACCAGCTTGTTCTGGAAGATCGCGCAAGGGCCAGTGGCGTCGCCCGCCTTGCCGGTGTACAAACCGCAATTGGCGCAATGCGCGGTGGCGTCAGTACGCTTCTCGGCTTTGGCCGCATCCTCCTTATAACCCAACGCCGACGCCTGTGGATCAGCCTCGGTGACCGCATCCGCCGCCCCGGCGGTTCCGCTCAGCAGCGCGTTGGCGAACGGCGCGGCGGCAAGACCGATGGCGGTCAGTTTGATGAAGCGACGGCGGCTGTTGTCAGGGGCGTGACTCGTCATGATGGTTCCCTCGAAGTTATTGTGAAAGACTGGGAAACCCGCGCGAAGGCACTCGTGCGAGCGCGGGAATTATAACATGGGCCGCTTGTGGGCGGCTCCGTGTTCGATCCATTAGGACTTGCGAGAGGCCGTTTTGTTCGTTCACTCTTTTCGATTTCTCCGCCGCTGGCGACGCTGCATAGTATGGATCGGCAGCGGCCTGCCAGTCTTGCTGCTCGGTTCCGCCGGCGGGTTGTATCTGCAACTGCGCGGCGGCCTGCCGCAACTGGACGGAACGGCGGTGCTGGCCGGCCTTGGCGCGGCGGTCGAGATCGAGCGCGATGGCTCGGGCATTCCGACCATCCGGGGTCAATCTCGCTTGGACGTGGCCCGCGCCAGCGGTTTCGTGCACGCTCAGGACCGATTTTTCCAAATGGATGTGCTGCGGCGCGCGGCGGCCGGGGAGCTGGCGGCTTTGTTCGGCCCCACGGCGCTCGAACTGGATCGCGCCAACCGTTTGCACCGTTTCCGGCATCGCGCCGGGCTCGCTCTGGCCGCCGCGCCCGCCGAGGACCGCGCGTTGCTCGCAGCTTACGTGGCCGGCGTCAACGCTGGACTAAACGGGCTTTCCGCCCCGCTGTTCGAATACCTGCCGTTGCGGATTGCGCCCGAACCCTGGCAAGCCGAGGACACCTTGCTGGTGGTGTATGCCATGTATCTGGACTTGCAGGGCCGGCAATGGTCGCGCGAGTCGGCGCGCGGGGTGTTGCACGACCGGCTGCCCGCCGAACTCGCCGCCTTTCTCGATCCGCCCGGCACCGACTGGGATGCGCCGCTTCAGGGTGAGGCCTTGCCCGCGCCTCCGCCGCCGGGCCCGGAGATTTTCGACCTGCGCCGGCAGCCCGTCGCCGCCGCCATTTCAACGCCCTCAACCGCTCCGGCGACCTTTTCAGCGCCGCAAGTTGCCCTGTTCCCCACCGGCCCGGCCGCCGAATCCGAATCCGGCAGCGGCAGCAACAACTGGGCGGT
>DPWB01000085.1 GCA_003527885.1 Candidatus Competibacteraceae bacterium | reverse complement strand
GCATACGGGATCTAGTCCGGTCCCGTGGGCTCGGAGATGTGTATAAGAGACAGACCCGGATCAGAGCGCCGCTGGCGAGCGTGTCGATGGGGACATCCCGCTCCTGCTCACCTTCGACCAGCCGGGCGGTTTTCGGGCGCAGGCCCAGCAGGCGCTGGATCGCGGCCGAGGCCTTGCCGCGCGCCCGGCTTTCCAGCGCGGAGCCGAGGTTGATCAAGGCGATGATGGTGACCGCCGCCTCGAAATAAGCGTGCCGGGCCAGAGTGGGCACGCTGTCGGGAAACAGCGCGACCAACATGGAGTAAAACCACGCCGCGCCGGTACCCAACGCGATCAAGGTATCCATGTTGGCGTTGTGGTGGCGAAATTGCCGCCAGGCGCCGCTGAAAAAATGGCCGCCGGCATAGAGCATGACTCCGGCGGTCGCCAAACCGGCCACGATCCAGAAGAGCCGTCCGCCCGGCGTCGCCAGACCCGGTGCCACGCCGGCCATGTCGCCGAGCATCAGCGGCACGGCGAGAGCGCCCGCGACCAGCGCGTTGCGGATCAGCCGCCGGTAACGGGCCCGCTCGGCCCGGTCGCGCTCGCTTTCATCGCTGGCATCGCGCAGTTCGCTGGCCTCGTAGCCGGCCTCGCGCACCGCCGCGAGCAGGGTCGCGACCTGCGCCGCGCCCGTGACCTGGGCGGTGCGTTCGACCAGATTCACGTTGGCCTCGGTCACGCCCGCAACAGCGCGCAACGCGGTTTCCACGGCGGCGACACAGCCGGCGCAACTCATGCCGGCGATGGCGAGACGGAGTGGCTTGTCGGAGGGGGCGTCTGGCATGGTGCGGATTCTCCGGGAGGTGACGGCCGAGCGTTCCCAAGTGGTAAACCCAGAGATGGGTTTGCAGGCCGGTTCAGGTGAGCGAAGATAGGCATGATCTAAGACCGGGCCGAACCGGGTTCCGTTCGCTGTTGTCCGGCCCACGAACCGCCGTACCGTTGGAAGCCATGACCCCCATCTCAAGCAACCATATCTTAGTGGTCGATGACGATCCGGCCATGCTGCGGATCATCACGGCGATGCTGCGACAATGGCGCTATGAAACCAGCGTCGCCCGCGATGGCTTGGAGGCCTGGGACATTGTACAGCAGGGCCACGTCCGGTTAGTCATCAGCGACTGGATGATGCCCGGCTTGAGCGGTCCCGATTTATGTCGGCGTATCCGTTCCACCGCCTTCGACAATTATATCTATCTGATCCTGTTGAGCGGTCGCAACGACCGCACCTCGCTGGTGCAGGGCATGGATGCGGGGGCCGACGATTTTATCGTCAAGCCGGTCCATCCCGAGGAGTTGCGGGTGCGGGTTCGCGCCGGCGAACGCATCTTGAGGCTGGAGGAGGAACTGGACGAACGCAACCGGCGGCTCAACCGGATCAACCACACCCTGTCCGAAGCCTATTCGACCATCCGTCACGACTTGGAATCCGCCGCCAGCATGCAAAAAGCCTTGCTGCCGGCGCCGTTGCGGCTGCCGGGCGTCACGGTGGAATGGCTGTTCCATCCCTGCTCGTTCGTGGCGGGCGACATCTTCGATTACTTCACCCTGGACAGGCACCGCTTGAGTTTCTATCAGTTGGATGTGGTCGGCCACGGCGTTCCGGCCGCGCTGCTGTCGTTTACCTTGAACCGCTTGCTGTCGCAGGGGGCCGAGGAAAAGCGCTTGCGCCGGCAAGAGGCCATCCAGGACGAGGAGTCGGTCCCGCAACTGCTGGTGAGCGAGCTGAACCGGCGCTTTCAGTCGGGTATCGACCCCTTGCAATATTTCACCATGATTTACGGCACCCTGGATTTGGACTCCGGGCGGGTGAACCTGACTCAGGCGGGCCACCCGAAACCGTTGGTGCTGCGCCGCGCCGCCCGCCGGGTCGACCCGGTGGGCGGCGGCGGTTTTCCGGTCGGCATGTTCGCGGATGTCGGATACGAAACCATTTGCTTCGAGCTTGCGCCGGGAGATCGTCTAGTTTTATATTCAGATGGTATTAGCGAGTGCGTTAACGCGGCCGGCGAACAGTTTTCCGAAGCACGCTTGAGCGCGTTGTTGGAACAGACCTGCGATTTGCCAGTCGCGGCGGTTACCGGGCGGGTCGGTCAAGCATTGCTGGAGTGGAATGGCGACGACAACCTTCAGGATGACATCACTTTGCTGGTTTTGGAGCGCGAGCATGGCCGTGACCCGGACGATCAGCCTGGCTATTGAGAGCCGCCCTGAATGTATCGAATTGTTGAGCAGCGCGGTGAACGGGCTGTGTCGCCTGACCGCGTTGCCGGCGACCGATATCGCCCAGATCGAGCTGGCCATGGTGGAAGCGGTCAACAACGCGGTCGAACATGCCTACCACGGCGAGCCCGGCCACGCGGTGATGGTGGAGTTCCGGCTGGCGCCGGACCGTTTCACCTTGCTGGTGCGCGATCGCGGCGATCCGATGGAGCCCGGCAAGCTGGGGGCTCCGGTGTCGGTGGCGAAACTCAATGAAGCCGATCCGGAGACGTGGCCCCTGCGCGGCCGGGGTTTGGCCATCATCAAATCCTGCATGGATTCGGTCGAGTATCACGTCTGTAACGGGGAAAATACCCTGACCATGAACCGGCTGCTCCGCGGTACGGGGTCGGGGCCCGCTTGAGGGAGCTTTCGCGCGCGGGTCACCGGGGGGGCTCGCCCTATCGTAGCTCGGGGAAAGGCGCTATTTTACTTGAACATTCTTTTGGGATATCCGCAATGGTTGTGACGCATCGCACGGTCGATGGCATAGATGTTATCGCTTTGGCGGGCCGGCTGGTCATGGCCGATGTGCCGCAGGTTCGCCAGCGCTTGCTCGAGACGGTCGAGCGCGGGGGCGGTAAGCTGATTTTGGATCTGGCCGAAGTGGGTTTCATGGATTCCAGCGGGCTTTCGGTCCTGGTCTCCACCTTCAAGGCGGCCCGCCTCAAAGACGGTGAAGTGGTTTTGTTGCACCCGAGTCCGACCGTGCGCTCCTTGATCGAACTGACCCGCTTGCAGCAAATTTTTTCGATCTTCGACGACGAGAATATGGCCTTGAACCGGCTCCGTTAGCAAAGCGGTAACGCGGCCCAGCGCCGGCGGCGCGCGAGTGCCTGGGTTTGCGCGCCGGACCGGGCGGAGGGTGCTCCAAACGCGATCTCGCAGGTGCGGGTTCCGTTTGGGGCGCTTGTTTTTTCCGCCCGCAAAAACTGTTAATCTGAAAAGAAAACCAGGAGGGTTTATGCCTGTCCGACACGTTCTTATCGTAGATGATTCAAAATCCGCGCGTTTGATGTTGCGCAAGATG
>DPWB01000380.1 GCA_003527885.1 Candidatus Competibacteraceae bacterium | reverse complement strand
GCCAGCACCGGCCGCTTCACCAGCAGCACCAGTGCCAGCCAGCGCGGTTGCCCCGGCCACACCTAAAGCCGAACCGACCCCGGCATCGCCTGTGCCGCAAACCGGACCCTCCACCGGCAACAAGGGCGCTGTTGACGGAGCAAAACCGGTCGAGACACGCTAAATTTTCGGGCGCCGGGCTAAGCTTGGCAGCGCGGACAGAAATAGGTCGCCCGCTGACCGATCCGGCCTTGCCGGATCGGTTCGCCGCAAACGGGACACGCCAACGCCCGGCGGCCGTAGACTTTGAGACATTGCTGGAAATAGCCCGGCTCGCCCTGGCCTCCGACGAAATCCCGCAAAGTGGTGCCCCCGCGGCGGATGGCTTCGGCCAACACCTCGCGGATCGCGGTCGCCAGTCGCTGGTAGTCGGCCAACGTGACGCGGCCAGCCGGCCGTAAGGGATGAAGGCCCGCCGCGAACAATGACTCGTTGGCGTAGATATTGCCAACCCCCACGACCACCCGGTTAGCCATGATGAAAACCTTGACCGCTGTAGTCCGGCCTCGCGCTTGTCGGTGAAGATAAGCCCCGGTAAACGCTTCGTCGAACGGTTCGGGGCCGAGCGTTTGGAGGAGCGGATACTGGTCTGGAGGCTTTCGGGTCCACAACACGGCGCCAAAGCGCCGGGCGTCGTTGAAACGCAGGCAATGCCCGCTCGCCAGCACCCAATCCACATGATCGTGCTTCACTAACGGCGTATCGGCGGGCAGCACTCGCAGTCGGCCTGACATGCCCAAGTGAAGGATTGCGGTGCCGGCGTCGGTACCCAGCAATAAATACTTCGCGCGCCGGTCGATCCGCCTTATCGTCTGTCCCGCCAGTTCCATCGGCAATTCGTCCGGCACCGGCCAGCGCAAGCGAGCTTGCCGGACCACGACCCGGACGACCCGCTGGCCGAGCAGATAGGGCGCGATCCCGCTGCGGATGGTTTCGACTTCGGGTAGTTCGGGCATCACTCGCTGTCCTTTGCTTTCATCAGCAAGGTCTCGATGGACGGCGCCAAAAAGCTTTCCGCCGCGCTGGTGAGCAGTCGATACAGCCTGTCGGGACAGAGATGGACCGTGGGGCCGATTTGCAGGTACCGTTGACCGTCAGTGGGGGCGGTGGCGCCGAAGCGTATCTCCCGGTCATCCAGCCATAACCGCAGTTTGGGAGGTTCGAGCTGTAAGGTTTTCGGGTCCAAGGCGGCGGCGGAGTAATGTAACTCACAGCGCGTTTGCGCAAGCTGCTGGACCGGTTCGAGCAGCGCCGGATTGGCCGGGCCGGTCGCCGGCGCGGTCATCCACCACCGACCCGCACGCCGTTCGAAAGCCAGTGACGGCTGACCGGGCCGCTCGACGGTAATGCGCCCGATCCGTGCTGGCGCCAAATCCAGCAAGGGCGGTAGTTCCGCCGACCGATCCTGGCTGGACCCGAACCACGCTAGCGTGGCCAGCGTCCCGGCCACCAGGAATAATCCCCCATTGAACCATTGCCGTCGCGCCAAGGCGTTCATGTTTAGCGCCGTCGCCGCCGGTGCCAGATCAACCAGCCGCCGACCAACAAACCACCCGGAATGACGATCAGGAACAAAGCGGCGAGCAGCGAAAGCGCGCCGTCCGAAAGATTCAGGCTCTGATCGGGAATCGTCTTGGGGCGGATGATGACCGGAGCCTCTTGCAGCGTCAGCCAATTGAGGAGGTTGAGTCCCAGTTCCAAGTTAGCCCCGTTACCCAGGTAGGTATTCGATAAGAAATCGCCATCCCCAATGATGGCAATGCGCTGCTGAAGGGATGCCTCGGGCGCTGGGTCTGGAGCCGTGTTGGCAGGGCTGGGTCGAAACAGCGCCACGCCCACGGTCAGCGGCCCTTCCCGCTTGCCGGCGTTGGCATCGTGTTGGCTAGAACCCTCCACCGGACCGGTTTCGGTTCGGGAGCCGGCTTGGCTTTCCAGCAGTACAGCCGCGCGCCAGCCGGCGGCCGGCCGAACCTCCAAGGCGACCGCTTGCGGCAATAATGTGGGCGCCCTCAAAGACTCGGTAACAGGATGCGGCCCATAGTCCACGATGGGAATGAAAGCAGGATTTTTGATGCCGAGCCGCGCGGTATCTGGATCCATCACCACACCGGGCAGCGCGGAAATTCCAAGCATCTGCGCCAGCGCCTGTAGCCCGGAAGGATCGTCGGGTTCCCACAACCACAACAGATGGCCACCGCGTTCTAGATAATCGAGGATCGCCCGAACCTCGGCGGTCGCCAGCGACCGTTGCGGCCCGGCGATGACCAGCGCCGTGATGGCCGGCGGGATAGAAGGCTCTTTCGACAAATCGAGCGATCTCGTTCGAATGCCGATTTTTTCCAACTCCCGGCCGAAGGCCCCCAGATCGTAATTGGCTGCTCCCAGTGGCTTGCGTTCGCCGTGGCCTTCCAGGAACAGGACGGTTCGCCCTTGCTGGCGGGCCAGGCGCTGCAAGACCAACGTGAGGCTTTGCTCGTCAAGCTGCCGGACCTTCTCACCCCGACCCTGATATTCGACGTACAACTCACCATCCAAGGTCACACCGAGCTCACGCACCCGATCCGGCAACAGATCGGGATTGACGAAGGTCAGCGTCAGGTCCGGCTTGGCGCGCCGATAGCGTTCGATCAGGCGGCTGATGCCATCGCGCAGAGCCGGATTGTCGCGGGCGAAGGCGGTGATTCGTGCCGGTTCGCTCAAGCCGGCCAGCAACGTCCGACTCGCTTCGGATAAGGTGTTACGCCCGCCGGCGGTCCAATCGACCCGGATCACATAGCGGGTGCTCAACCAGGCTAGCAGCCCGACCACCAAACCAAAAAAGAGCAAAAACAGCAGGCTTTGCAGCCGCAATCTCCGGCGTACCGAGGAATTTAACCACATGCCTCAATCCCGCAATCGCCCATCGTTCAGTCGCTGGATCGCCAAACCGATACAGGCCGCGCTGAACAAGAGGTAATACATCAGATCGGCGCTATCGAACAATCCCAACAACAGCGCATCGTAATGGCGCAGCAACGACAGGTAGCCGAACAAACCCTGGGCCGTTTCCCGGCCGCTACTGGCCGCATCAACGACGCACAGGAACAACAATAGCCCTAAAGTGGAAATCGCCGCTATCACCGGTTGGGCGGTCAGCGTGGACAGATAAAGTCCGGCGGCGGTAAAGCTCGCGGCCAGCAAAGCAAGTCCCAACGCCCCAGCGAACAGTTTGCCGAAATCGAGCGTCGTACCGACGGCCAGGGTCAGGGGCATCAAGCTGATCAAGCCGGTCACGCCGAGCAGGAAGGCCAACACCCCCAGATACTTGCCCAGGACAATCGCCGCCGCCCCCACCGGAGCCGACAGCAACAGATCGAGCGTGCGTGTTTTGCGCTCTTCACTGAACAGGCGCATGGTCAGCAATGGCGCGAGCAGCAACAAACACCAGGCCGCGACCCGAAACAAAGGAGCGGCGACCAAGTCCGTCACGCCGGGCGGATTTTCCAAACCGCCCAAACGGCCCTGTAAGTTCCGAAACTCATCGACCAGAATCAGAAAAATCCACGCCAGCCCCCCTTGCACCACCGCCAGCAAGGTCCAGGCTAAAGGTGAAAGCAACAAACTTCGCAATTCGCGGCCGGCGATCGTGAAAATCATTCGGCTGGCGACCTTCCCAGCGTCAACTCAACGAAAATGCATTCCAGGTCGGCATATTCGGGCGTCAATTCCCACAAATCCCAATGCCCCGCGCGGGCTTGATCGAGCACAGCGCGCTGTAGCGCCAAACCGGACCCATGATGCAACCGAAAACGGCCATTGCCTAAAATCTCGACGCGCGCCACGCCCGGTAGCTCAGCCAGACTCGACGCGGCAGGCGGCGCATTCAAGCCGATGCGCAAACAAACCGATTCGCGGCGCTGGCCCCACTCAGCCAGCGCGCTGGCGTACACCAACCGCCCATCCTTCATGATCTGGACATGACTGCAAACCGCCTGCACTTCCGCCAACAGGTGAGTGGATAAAATCACGCCGTGGTTCTCTTGCAATTCACCGATCAGCGTTCGGATCGCTTGAAGTTGGAGAGGGTCTAGGCCAATGGTCGGTTCGTCCAGCAAAATGACCGGCGGATCGTGTAAGATCGCTTGCGCGATGCCGACCCGCTGTCGATAACCCTTGGACAGGTTGCCGTTCAAGCGCTGGCCGACGCCAGCCAACCCACACCGCTCCTTCGCTCGTGCGACTGCCGCACGACTCGCCGCGCGATCGCTGTCTCTTATACACATCTCCGAGCCCACGAGACCGTACTAGATCTCGTATGCCGTCTTCTGCTTGAAAACAAAGGACATCT
>DPWB01000126.1 GCA_003527885.1 Candidatus Competibacteraceae bacterium | reverse complement strand
CGGGAAGCGTTTGAAGGGTTAGCGTGAGGATACCCTCTCCCACGGACGGGCGAGGGATTTGCCGGCAGCCGTTCAGCGCCTTCTTTTCCGGCGTAGCTGCACCGGCTCCACGGAAGTGGCCAAGGCCTGGACGTAACTGGCGCTCAAGGGGTCTCCGGCCTTGAGCGTGCTGATATCGATATCGTCGGGAACTTTCATCGTCACCGCATCTTGCGTGCTTTGCAGCGTGATGCGGCGGTTTTTTTGATCCACGGCAGTGACCTTGCCGACGATCTCGGCATCGCCGCGCATCATGCTCGCCGGTTTCTGGCCCGGTAGACCGCTGGCCGTCGCCGGTTTGTCGAGCTTGACCGCCAATGCCTCGTAATACGTCAGCTCCACCGGAGCGCCAGCCTTGATCTGCGCTAGGTTGCGGACTCCCGTATCGACTTTGATGGTGCGAAGTTTGTCGCCCTGGCCTTTCAGGACGAGTTCGCGCCTTTCAAGATCGATTGCTCGCACGAAACCCGTACCCGTTTTCTTATCGCGGAGTTCCGGTTGCGCGTAAGCCGGCGTCGCGATGGTTTGCGTCCGTTGTTGGGAGGGTGCCATCGCGCAGCCGCTCGCCAGCATGACGCCCAACACGCCCAAAGCCGCAAAGAAAGGTTTTTTCATATTGATCAATCCCAAATTATCGGTTTGTATTGAAGGAATTTCACGGTCGAGGACAGCCATTATCGCATCGCGCTTTTTGCCGGATTGTAGATTGGAGCGGCTCGATCATACGCTACGGCAACGATGGTTTCAGCGTTTTTTCAAGGTATTATCTTTAGGGCGAAGGCATAGCGTTCGGTGGTTGACCCATCGCCGTCCCAGAAGCGCCAGTATTTCAGCTTCAGGGTAACTTCGCCGGGTTGCCGGGTGCTAAAAGTAAAGGTTCGCCGGCCACGGGCACCGATGAAGCCATCGGCCGGTTCGTCATAGGCGGTTCCGTCCAGCGCCAGCAGACGCCGGTCGGTTTCGTCGATGGCCCAGGTGTAACCGGTGCTGGGGTTCTCCGGCAACACCACCTTGAGACGTTCGCCGACCCGCAACTCGGCGGTCCGGTTGTCGTCGGCGCGTTGCACCACCAACATGCCATTCTCGCGCGTGCCGGCCGGTGGTGTAACGGGTTTGGCATCCTTTTTGGATGCGCAGCCCGCGACGAGTGAACCGGTCAACAGTGTCAACAGGATGATGGACGCGGTAAGCGGGCGGCGGAGCGAGTGTCTGGGCATGGCGGGCATCGGTCGAACGGAATCGGTGGGGGTTGCGCAACGGTCGTCGAATCGCGCCACATACTACCTCAGAATTCAGGTTTCCACGAAGCGTCCTAAATCGGGAGAGCGAGCGAGATGCACCTGTCGGGTCTCGAGTATCGGGAATCGCTGCGGCGCCACCAGCCAACGGTTTTTGTGAACGGCCGCCGGGTCGAATCGGTCGCCGATGAGCCGCTGTTGGCGCCCGGCATCGCGGGCGTGGCGGTCACTTACGATTTCGCGCTGCGCGAGGAACTGGCGCCCTGGCTGCGAGCGCCCGCCATCGGAGGCGGCACGGTGAACCGCATGATCGCCATCCCGCGCGACACGCGGGATTTGCTGGACAAGCTGGAGGCGGTGCGGTTGGTCTGTCGGGAAACAGGTTGCGCCCAACGTTATCTGGGCGGTGACGGGTTGGCGGCGATCCATCAAGCGACCCAGCCTCTCGATGCCGAAACCGGCGGGGAGTATCACGCGCGTTTGCTGGAGTATCTGCGCCACGTCCAAGAGCACGATCTGACCCTCGGGCTGGCGATGACCGACGCCAAGGGCGACCGCTCGCTGCGACCGCACGCCCAGCCAAACCAGGATGCTTACCTTCGGATCGTCGGGCGGGATGCCGAGGGAATCCGTATCTCCGGGGTCAAGGCCATCGTCACCGGCGCGCCTTACGTTCACGAGTTGTTGGTGATGCCGGGTCGGGCCATGGCCGAAGCGGATCGGAATTTCGCGGTGTGCTGCGCCGTGCCGGTGGATGCGGCCGGTCTGACCATCGTCGCCCGGCCCGCCGGTCGGCCCGGTCAGACCGCCGCCAAGTTCAGCGCCAAATACGGCCAAGCGACCGGCGTTTGTCTGTTCGATCGGGTGTTGGTGCCGTGGCAGCGGGTTTTCCTGGCCGGGGAGTGGCGGCATTCGGAGCAGTTTACGTACCGCTACGCCACCCAGCACCGCCACACCTGTATCGGCGCGCGGGCCGGTTTCGGGGATTTGTTGATCGGGGCCGGCGCGCTGATGATCGAAGCCAACGGTCTCGACCCAGAACGCGCGCCGGCGCTGCGCGAGTCGATGGTGGAGCTGATCAAACTGGTCGAAGGCTTCTACGCCTGTGGCGTGGCCGCGTCGGTGTACGCCGAAGTGGAGGGGTCCGGCGTCGCGCTGCCCGACCCGGTGTTCGCCAACATCGGCAAGCTGTTGCTGGCGACCCAGATTTACGACATGCATCGCTTGGCCCACGAGGTGTCGGGCGGTTTGGTGGTCGCGTTGCCGGGGCCTGACGAAGACCACAACCCGGCTACCGCCGGCCGCATTTCGGAAGTGCTGACCGCCCGCTCCGACATTCCCTACGCGCGGCGGATCGAAGTGGCCCGCTTCATCGAAGACCTCACGGCCTCGTATCAGGGCGGCTGGTATTCGGTGATCAGCCTGCACGGCGGCGGTTCGCCGGAGGCGATGAAACGGGAGATTTACCGGCGCTATCCCATCGAGGAGCGGGTGGCGCTGGTGGAGCGGTTGCTCGACCGGGGTGTCCACCATGGCGCCGGCGATCTTCGCTGGTTCGGCCGCCAGCCCGGACGCTGCTGCGCCAGCGGCTGCCGGGGTTCGGAGCCGTTGTTGGCAGGACCGGTAGCGGAAAGCGTTGGCCGCGATCCTCCGTAAATGCGGAAGGCGTTCTGGCGTATTGACCAACTATCAACCACCATCTTTAAGGAGGCCCTTTATGTATTTATGTGCGATGGATTTAATTTATTTTCCTGTACGAAGAAACTGGCGAGCCATAAAGCGATTTCGAAAAAAACTCATCCTGGGATTGCTGGGGATCCTCTATTTTTTGCTGTTAGTACCCGGTAGTTGGGCCCAAAATACCGGAATCAGCGATAAAACGATCACGGTCGGTTCGCTTTTGCCTTTGGAAGGAGACCGCAAAGAGAGTGGTCTAGCCATAAAAGCCGGCCTTGAGGCGGCGTTTGCCAGCCAGTCAATTCAAGGCCGCCGGATTGAGCTGGCGGCCTTGAACGATTTTTACGATCCCGCCAAAGCG
>DPWB01000307.1 GCA_003527885.1 Candidatus Competibacteraceae bacterium | reverse complement strand
GCACCACGCAGTTGCCAGCGGCCAAGGCCGGGGCCAGCTTCCAGACCGCCATCAGGATCGGGAAATTCCACGGGATGATCTGGCCGACCACCCCCAACGGTTCGTGGAAATGGTAGGCGACGGTGTTGTCGTCGATCTCCGACAGCGAGCCTTCCTGGGCGCGGATGCAGCCGGCGAAGTAGCGGAAATGGTCGATCGCCAGCGGCATGTCCGCCGCCATCGTCTCGCGCACCGGCTTACCGTTGTCCCAGGTTTCCGCCACCGCCAGCATTTCCAGGTTTTGTTCCATCCGGTCGGCGACGCGGTTGAGGCAGTTGGCCCGCTCCGCCGCCGAGGTGCGGCCCCAAGCATCGGCCGCAGCGTGAGCGGCGTCCAGGGCCTTTTCGATGTCCTCGGCGCTGGAGCGGGGGATTTCGCAGAAGGCTTTGCCGGTGACCGGGCTGATGTTTTCGAAATATTCGCCTTTCACCGGCGCGACCCACTGGCCGCCGATGAAATTCTGATAGCGGGATTTGAAGCTGACCTTGGAGCCAGACTGACCGGGCGATGCATATAACATGTCGTTTCTCCTACGGTGTTGGTAGTTGACTTCGGCGAGCTCAGGTCTCGTCTTCTTGGTTAGGTAGGGCGCTGGAACCTCGTGGGTCCGGCTGCGGCGCGGGATCGGTCGACGACCAACCAACCGCCGTGATACTCGAAATACTGCTGGCGGCCGCCGAGCGTTCGACCCAAGGCCAGCAGCCGCTCGCGGTCGAACACTTGCCGGTGGCCGTAACGCGGGTCGGGCACGGCTTCCAGCGGCACGGCCACGATCAGCCGTTTGGCGGTGAGCCGCCACAGATGGGCCAGTGCGGCCGTGGTCTGCCCGGTGTCGAGATGCTCCAGCAGGTGCAGGGCGGTCACCACGTCGAAGCGGGCCGGCAGCGGGGCCAGTTCCCGCTCGATGTCCTCGGCCAGAATGTCGGCCACGCCGAAGCGCACCGCAAGCGAAGGGTTGTGGGCGACAAAATCGTCGGCAAAAGCCATCAGCGCCGGGTTCAGATCGCAGCCGGCGATCTCGCCTAGCGTCCCTCCGGCGGCCCGCGCCAGCAACAGCGGGAAGAAGCCGAAGCAGGTGGCGACATCGAGCACGGTCGGCGGCGCGGTCAAGGCCGGCGTCGCCCAGATCAGCTCCAGGGCATGGCGATAGATCGCGCCGAACAGGCCGATGAAGTCGTCGGTTCGTCCGGCGGGAACGCCGGGCGCCGGTCCCAAGCCGGCGCTGGCTTGGGTGGCGTTCAGGGTGTTGGCGTAAAACAGCCGCCACGCCGAACCCTCGTTGCCGGCCATCGAGCGCACGATGTCGCCGACCGAACGTTCGAACAGGTCCTGCTCGCTGTAACCGTTGTCGATGCGGTGGCGGTGGGCGGCCAGCAGCGGCAGCAGTCCGGTGACGACATGGTGGCCGAGGTTGTTGTCGATCTGATCCGGCTGGAAGTCATGGACGATGACGAACTCATCGGCGGGCGGCGTCGAATTCAGGGCGTACAGTTGGAAGCGGGCGCTCGCGCCCAGCGGCGCGGCGCGTTGCTCCAAGCCTTCCACCAACAGAGCGTGACGGTGGCGCGATAGCATCATCGGATCGCGTGCTCCCCGTTCAAGGCCGAACGACCGACTGCCGCAGCAGGTTCTCGGTCACTTGGCCAAGCTGCTGCAAGTTGCGGACGACCTCGGTCTGATGGCAGACCGATTCGTACAAGGGCATGTCGCAGCTGCCCAGCCGCCAGCTGCCGCGCGACTCCGGCGACAGCCACAGCAGTTGCTTGGCCCGCCGGCGGATCGCTTCCAGCGCCCACACCTGGGGCGGGTTGCGGTTGCCGCGACCGTCGCCGAGGATGATGACGGTGGTCTGCGCGGTCACCGCCGCCAGATGGCGGTTGTGGAAGCATTCCAGGGCGCGGCCGTAATTGCTGTCCGCTTCGGTGTCGAGCAAACCGCCCTCGAAGATCGCGGCGATGGCCTCGTCGATACCGAGCTGGTCGAAATAGGGGCTGATCTCGGCCAGCTCGCTGACGAAGGCGAAACTGCGCACCCGCTCGAACAAGGTTTGCAAGTTATAGACAAGGTGTAGCATGAAACGGGCGGTATTGCGAACCGACAGGCTCACATCGCAGATCACCGCCAGCCGGGGTTTTTCGTCGCGGTAGCGGGTCAGCACCGGCTGGAAGGGAATACCCTCATATTTCATGTTCCGCCGCAGGGTGAGCGGTACGCTGATGCGGCCTTGATGGCTGATGCGCCGCCGGTAGGATCGCGCGCCGCGCATCCGCCGGCACAGCCGCTGCACGATTTCGCTCATGTCCCGCCGTTCCTGTTCCGAAAAGCGGTAGTCGGGTTTGGGGCGGGCGGGGCGAGCGACCTTTAAAGCGTCCTGGCGCAGCGCCAGCTCCCGTTCGAGATAGCGCTTTAGCAGCTCCGGCAACTGGGCGATGCCCTTGTGGAGTTGGCCGGACAAGCGCGCGACCAGCGCCTCGTCCACATCGGCGTCGCCGAGTTCGTCCAACAGGTCGGCCACGGCGTCGGCGATCAGCTCCGCATCCAGCGTCGCGACGGCTTGGTCGAAATTCAACTCGCCGGCTCGGCCGGCGTTCTTGAGCCGGCGCGCCTTCAGCATTTGCAAGGCGTTTTTCATGGCCTGATCCAGCAGTTCGCGGCGGCGGCTCAGCACCAGATTTTGGCCGAATTCAGCCAGGCTCAGGTCGTTGGGGTCCTGGTGGGAGTTGAAGTGGGTCACCATCTGCGCTTCGTCGAAATACTCCCGAATGTCGAGCGCGTCTTCGTGGGCGTTGTCGCCGTCCGGTTGGCCGCCGGCCGCTTCTTGCGCCGCGATGGTGCTCGGTGGCGCCAACGCGGCGTCGGGCGGTAGGGGCGGTGGTTCGGTTGCCGGCCCGGCCGGCGTCGCGCGCTGGGGCAGCGTGAAGAACTGCTCGAACAGTTCCTCGAACAGCGGCAAGTCGCGCAGGTTTTTGATGAGGGTGCAGCGCAGGGCGGCGCGCACCGTGTCGCGCTCGTGCAGCGCCACCCGCGCCAGCGCCCGCATCGCGTCCAGCGATTCGGCCGGCGAAATTCGCGCGCCGCGCCGTTTCAGCAGAAAAACGAAACGGTTGATCGCGGCGTCCATCACGCGCCGCCGGTGCGGCCGTCGGTGCGGCCGCGATAGCTGGTGAAATAGCGGGCGGTGTGCTCCTGCCGGCGCTGTTCCATATCGCCGGGTTGAGGCTCGGCCGGCTGCTGCGGCGGGCCGGAAGTCGCCGCGACTGGCGCGGGGGAAGACGGCGTTTGGTTCGGATCCTGAACCGGTTCGGCGATCCAGTTCAATCGCTCGTTGACCCGCTGGGTGTCGCGGTCGTACTTGACCAATAAATGCAACGTTTCCTCCAGCAGGGTCGGCGTCAGCACGTCGGCGTCGAGCAGCACCAGCGCCCGCGCCCAATCCAGGGTTTCGCTGATGCTGGGGGCTTTGCGCAAATCCAGGGCGCGCAAGCGGCGGATCACCGCGACCACTTGCGCGGCCAGGGTTTCGCGCAGGTCCGGCACTTTCATGCGGACGATTTCCAGCTCGCGCTGTTCGTCGGGATAGTCGATGAACAGGTGCAGGCAACGGCGTTTGAGCGCATCGCTCAAATCGCGGGTGTTGTTGCTGGTGATGATGACGTAGGGGATGGTCTTGGCCTTGACGGTGCCGATTTCCGGCACCGTGACCTGAAAATCGCTCAGCACTTCCAGCAGGAAGGCCTCGAACTGCTCTTCGGCGCGGTCGAGTTCGTCGATCAGCAGCACCACCGGAGCGGGCGAGTCGATGGCCTGAAGGATGGGGCGGCGCACCAGGAAACGCTCGGAAAAAAACACGTCCTCGTGCAGGTTCAGGCGCGCGACCGCCTCGTGCAGCCCGTCGACGCCCTCGAACAGCCGGCCGATCTTGTCGCGCAGGATCTGGGTGTAGAGCAGTTGCTTGCCGTACTCCCACTCGTACAGGGCGTGAGCTTCATCCAGCCCGCCGTAGCATTGCAGCCGGATCAGGGAGCGCCCCAGCGCGGCGGAAACCGCTTTCGCCAGTTCGGTCTTGCCCACGCCGGCCGGCCCTTCGATCAGGATCGGCTTTTGCATTTGCAAGGCCAAAAAAGCGACGGTCGCCAGCTTGCGGTCGCAGAGGTAATGCTGCTCGCGCAGCCGCGCGATGGTGTGCTCGATGGATTCGAACATGCGCCGACTCCGGGCCGGACCCGCCGGCGTATGACCGACGGGTCGGACCTTCAGGGAAAGGCTCCGTAAAAGGGCTTAGTCCAAGCGGCAACCGGTTTTAATAGGCGCCGGTCAAGGAGTGGCGGACGACCGGCGCCACCGACTCGTAGCTGCAATCGCGGGCGTTGCCCGGCGTCGAGCCGTCTCCCAGCACGTGCTTGGTGATGCGGTCCACATCCCGGTCATCGCCGACGATCTTGGGACCGCCCAGTTCGGCGTAACGGCCCTTGCCCACCTGCGACTTGGTGTACGCGCCGACGCTGGTGAAATTGGCGGGGATTTGCAAGTCCTTGCTCAAGCGGATCGCCGCCTCGACCGCCCGTTCGGCGGCGGATACATCCGACAGGCCGTCCACGTTTTCGCCCATCGCCTTGGCGATGTCGCGGAAGCGTTTGTAGTTGGTCGGCATGTTGTATTCCCAGACCCGCGGCAGGGCGATCGCGTTGTTCAGGCCGTGATGCGAGTCGTAAAAGGCGCTGACCGCGTGGGAAATCGAGTGGATGATGCCCAAGCCGCCGCTGTTGAACGCCTGCGCCGAGATGTAGGAGGCGTACATCATGTTGAGGCGGGCTTCGTAATTGAGCGGCTCGTACACCGCGCGACGCAGGTTTTGCGCCACCATTTCGATGCCGAGCAGCGCGCTGCCCAGACTCGGGATGAAGTCGATCCGCGAGACGTAAGGCTCGGAGGCGTGGGCCAGCACGTCGAAACCGCAAAACGCGGTCAGGTCGGGCGGCATCGAGAAATGCAGCACCGGATCGTTGATGCTCAGCGTCACCGGGACGTTTTCGTCCATGCCGAGCCATTTGTACGGGGCTTTTTCCGAGGTGGTGTCGGTGATGACGTAAGCCCAACTGGTTTCCGACCCGGTGCCGGCGGTGGTGTTGACGGCAATGTGGGGCGGGTTGTTGGGGTTGTCGGATTTGTTGAAGCCGTCGAATTCGTTGACGTTGCGGCCGTCGTGGGAGACCACGATCCGCGCGCCCTTGGTGGCGTCGGTCACGCTGCCGCCGCCGATGGAGATGAAACTGTCGCACTTCTCGCGCGTGTAAAGGTCGGCCATGTCCATGACGTTGTAATCCTTGGGATTGGATTCCACCTTGTCATAGAGCACGACATCGATATCGCGGTATTTGATCTTGCCGACGACATCTTCGACGATGCCGGTGCCGCGCAGGCCGGACGTCGAGACCAAGCAGCGCTTGAAGCCGAGCTTTTTAGCCTCCACGCCGATCATTTCGTAAGCGCCGGGGCCGAGCAACCCGCGCGGGATGCGGTGAAATTCCTTGATCGGGAACTGCCAGAGTTTGTGAGCTTCCACGGTGGACCTCCTCGTAGGGTTACGGACACGGCTCAATATCCGTGTCGTTTTTCCCGCCGGTGGCGGGACGTTGCCTTTGGTGCGGGTTCGGCCGGTAAGGCCCGAAGCGTCCGGCAATCGTTTTATGAGCGCCGGTCGGGCAGCGGATGCTCGCCCGCCGGCTTGAGGGAGGCCGTATCAACAAGCGCGCCAAAATTGGTGCTTGGTTGAAAATTTTTTAAGTTTTTGTTAGATAAAGATTAAAAATGGAAAAAAAGGTCTTGAGCGAAGCGTGCTCCAGCACGCGCGCGAAAATTGCGAAACAATCGTTACACGGACTGTCACGGGTACTGTGCCATGCCGTGACAGTGCGTGCAGCGTGTTACGATCTTTGCTTTCGAGAAAATTTTTATGTGCTCAATTAGAGGTTAGTTGTATATTTTTTTGGCTTTACCTTAATCTAATCACATTGGTATTCAGGAAATTACGTTGCGGGAAAGGATGTTTTGAGTTGAACGAATTGACGAGGAGAGCGGAGTCATGCGTTGTCATCCTATTTCGATAGGTATCGTCGCGGGTTTTATAAGTGGATGCTTCATTTTGCCGGTTGGCTGGTCTAGCCCGCTCAACGATACTGGCATCGATATCTGCCGGGAACATGCCGCAGGCGCGGATACATCAGTCAACCCCAGCACCTCCTGTCAGCCATTGCCGACGCACGGCGCGCAGGACGCTCGTTACGGTCGCGACGCGGCGGCGGTCAAGGGGTTTTTGCCCAAGGTGGGCGGGAGCGCAGGCACGGTTAACGGCAATCCCAACGGTTTTGATTTCAGCAAGATCAGCAACAGCGGCACAGTATTGCCCGCCAGCGCTACCTTGGGCGGCGATCCCAACGACTGGGCCTGCACTTACGACAACAACACCGGCCTGATGTGGGAAGTGAAGGCTAATGATCCCACGCACCTGCGCCACCAGAATCATACCTACTCTTGGTACGACAGCGTGCACAGCTATGATGGCATGACCGGTGAGCCCAGCGGTGGAACTTGTCAGACCGCAGGGCGATGCGATACTGAAAAATTCGTGGCGGATGTCAATGGGGTTGGTCTGTGCAGCCATACCGACTGGCGTCTGCCGACCTTTAAGGAGCTATACACTATCGCTGATCGAGGCCGCACAAATCCTGCCATCGACCCGGCTTATTTTCCCAACACCCCGGCGTCGTTTTTCTGGTCGGGTTCGCCGTCTGCGGAAGCTGGCCTACCTAGTGCTTTATACGCAAAGACAGCATTGGGCGTGCATTTTCTAAGCGGCGCTGGTGACGCTTTCCCCCGGATTGAGGTTCCATTAATAAAACGGGTTTACTCCATGCCCGTTCGTTTGGTGCGCGTTGGAAAATAATTTTCTTTTTTGACAGTTTTCAGTCATGACAGCTACCTCTGCCTGCTGACAAAAAACCTTTAACAGAAGGCATTCGAATATGGCTATTCCGATCCGCTGGTTTGCTCGTATCGCCCCCATGATGTGGATTATTGTACTGTTGGCTGGCCCAGCTTGGGCTCAGCAGGCCTGTCCGGAAGGTTATGCGCTCACCACGCCCAGTGGAGATTTTGCGGACGCCGGCGCTGGCATGGTGACGCACACGCCCACCGGCTTAGTTTGGAAACGCTGCGCCGAGGGTCAAATCTGGGCCAGTGGAACCTGTACGGGCTCGTCCGCCTTTTATACTTGGCAGGGCGCTTTTGCACGGGCCGATGCCGTCAATGCAGGCGTGGCGGGGACTCAGAACATGAGTTATAGCGATTGGCGCGTCCCCAATCTCAATGAACTCCAATCGTTGGTGGAGCAGGGCTGTTTCTGGCCGGCGATCAACCTAAGCCAGTTTCCTAATTTTCCGCCCCTGACAGAGGACTACTTCTGGTCAGCTTCACCGGTTGCTGGCAGTTCAGACCACGCATGGTTGATAGACCTGTCTCTTATACACATCTCCGAGCCCACGAGACCGTACTAGATCTCGTATGCCGTCTTCTGCTTGAAAAAAAAAAAAACATACAACAACATAGG
>DPWB01000416.1 GCA_003527885.1 Candidatus Competibacteraceae bacterium | reverse complement strand
TCGGTCTTGCCGAAACCGACATCGCCGCACACCACCCGATCCATCGGTTTGCCGGCGCGCAAATCGGCGATCACCGCGTCAATCGCCGTCTGCTGGTCGGGGGTTTCCTCGAACGGAAAAGCGGCGGCGAAGGCGGCGTACTCGGCTTCGCTCAAGCTGAAGGCATGACCGGGCCGGGCCTCGCGCCGGGCGTAAATGTCGAGCAGTTCCGCCGCCGCGTCGCTGACTTGCTCGGCGGCCTTGCGCCGGACCTTTTCCCACTGGCCGCTACCGAGCTTGTGCAGCGGCGCGCTTTCGGGCGAGGCCCCGGTGTAGCGGCTGAGCAGGTGCAGGGAAGCGACCGGGACATAAAGTCGGTCGTGATCGGCGTATTCCACCACCACGAACTCGCCGTCGATGCCGGCCACTTCCAGCCGCTCCAGACCGGCGTAGCGGCCGATGCCGTGCTCTTCGTGCACCACCGGGGCGCCGGGGTTGAGGTCGGTCAAGTTGCGGATGATGGCGTCGGGATCGCGGTTGGAAACCCGTCGCCGGGTCTGGCGCGCCCGTTCACCGTACAGTTGCGGTTCGGCGATCAGGGCCAGCGGCGGTTCGGTCAGCAGCAAGCCCTGCTCCAGCGGCGCGACCGTCAGCGCCAGCCGTAACTCATCCCGCGCCAAAAAGTCCGCCCAGCTTTCGCAGACCGTCGGCCGCAGGCCGTAGCCGCGCAAGGTCTCCAGCAAGACTTCGCGCCGCCCGGCCGACTCGGCGGCGAATAATACCCGGCCCGGAAAGTCGGCCAGAAAGTCCTGCAACACAGCGGCGGGTCGCTCGGCGCGGGGCTGAAACGGTAGCGCGGGCGGTGGCGCGGTCGGGAAGTTGATGCCGCCGTCCCCGGCTTCCTGTAAATCGACCCGCAGATAGCGGGTGCAGGCTCGCTCGACCTGGGCGGCTTCGAGGAACAGCAATGACGGCGCCAACAGCGGCCGCTCGGCGTCGTGGCGGCGCTGCTCGTAGCGATCCATGAGCTGATCCTGAAACGCCGCCACCGCCGCCTCCACGCCTTCCAGGCGAACCGCCAGCGTGGCCTCCGGCAGATAATCGAACAGTGTGGCGGTCTGTTCGAAAAACAGCGGCAGATAGTATTCGATGCCACCGGGGGCGTTGCCGGCGCTCACTTCGCGGTAAATCGGGCTGCGCTGCGGGTCACCCTCGAACTGGCGGCGCCACGCTTGGCGAAAGCGGGCGATGGTGTCTTGATCCAACGCGAACTCCCGCGCCGGCAACAGTTCGATCTGCTCGGTTTTGGCCACCGACAACTGGGTGTCGGGGTCGAAATCGCGGATGCTTTCGACTTCATCATCGAACAGTTCGATCCGGTACGGCCGTTCGGCGCCCATCGGGAACAGGTCGAGAATCGCGCCGCGCACCGCGAATTCCCCGTGCTCCACTACCTGAGACACACAGCCATAGCCCGCCGCTTCCAGCCGGCGGCGGAAATCCTCCAGATCCAGTTGCTCGCCCACCTTCAGCAGTAGGGCGTAACGGTCCAGATAGCCGCGCGGTGAGAGGCGTTGCATCAAGGTCGCTACCGGCACCACCAGCACGCCGCGCCGCCGCTGCGGCAAGCGGTACAGCGCCGCCAAACGCTGCGACACGATGTCCTGATGCGGTGAAAAAATGTCGTAAGGCAGAGTTTCCCAGTCCGGGAACGCCAGGATGTCCAATCCCGGCCCGCCAAACACCCGCAATTCGGTTTCCAGCCGCAGCGCGGTCTGACTGTCCGGCGCGACCGCCAACACCAGCCCGCGATAGCGATCCGCGGTAGCGGCGATGAGCAACGCAGCGCTAGCCCCATGCAATTGCCCCCAATGCAGGGTCTTTCGAGTATCGGGTGGCAGGATGGGCTGTAACAGATTCGGCGCAGCGGTGTGTTCGGCGAGTACGGACATGGAATTTCGATAAACCGCGTTGATAATGATACCGGTTATTGTCCCATACCCGCGTTGCAAACGTGCGAAGCGGATTTTATGCACCCTGATCAATACATAACCGTCTTTTTTATTACTCTAAAAGCGTTCATGGATAGACATAAAAATTCTTGCCACACGCTCAATTGAATCTGTGAGCGGCCGATATAGAGCTAAAGATTTCCGATGGAGCAGGCTCGCCTGAACTCCTCAGCGACAACCAGAAAACAAGAGATGTCCATGTCTACACCTCATCACGCTTTGAGCTGCCACGATCATCGCCATTATCACTCTGCCTTTGCTTTCAGCAGGCGTCGCTTCATCCAGCTTGCCACGCTGGGTAGCGGCATTGCCTTGCTGGGGCTAGCGGCTCCCTGGCGGGTGGCAACAGCCGCCGCTGCACACGGCGCGGCTCCCTCCGCCAACACCGGACATGGGGCCGATCCGCAAGCTAACACCGGGCATGGGGCCGATCCGCAAGCCGGTGCCGCCCCGGCCCACACTGCCGAAGCCCTGTTACTGAGTTGTATGGATTACCGGTTGATCGACGACATTACCCACTACATGGACAAACGCGGCATGACCAACCAGTATGACCATGTCGTCCTGGCGGGCGCTTCACTGGGCGCACTGTCCGATTACTGCAAGGAATGGAAAGAAACCTTTTGGGAGCACCTCAAAATCGCCATCGACCTCCATCACATCAAAAAAGTCATCGTGATGGACCATCGTGATTGCGGGGCTTACAAGGTGATTTTGAAAGCCGATTTTTCCAAGGATCCCCAAATAGAAACGCGCGTCCACGGCAAATTCCTGCGCGACTTGATGGTGGCAATCCACAAACGCTACCCAGAACTGGAAGTCGAAAGGCTGATGATGAATCTCGACGGCACCGTGCAAAAAATAAGCTGAGCGGGCCAGATTGAATCCGAGCAATGCCGCGCCCTCGCGCGCGGCGTCAGCCGGATTCAGCGAGCGTCGCCGAAAATCATTCATCTGGTCGTGGCAATGTCGGCTGGATGGCGAGCAGCTGATTGTCGCGAACCAACGCGGCAGCCTGGAGCTCGCCGTAATCGGCGGCGACAAAAAAAGCGCCTATCGCTCCCGTCGGCGGCAGGGTTTGACGAAATCCCAGTAATGCTTTGCAATAGTGCCAGTTACAAAGGTCCGCCCGCATGTCCCGTGACAGGGCGCAGCCACCGCGTTGGTGGAAGATGCACGACCCCTGGTAGCTGCGCCGGCCCACGCGGCCCAGATAAGCCGCCAGCACGTCGCGGGGGCGCTGGTCGGGATGCTCGGCCCGGTAACGCCGGATAGTTTCGACTTTTAAATAAGCGTGATCCCCGCCGCCCTCGCAACAGCGGCCTTTACAGCACGAGCACGCCATGCCCAAGACCGCTTGCGCTTCAGGCGTCTGATCGGGGATAACGGGGGCCGCCATTTCTTGCTTCGGTACCGGCGGTTCGGGCGGCAGAGCCGACTGCTCGATAAGCGCCATCAGATGCTCTCGAAACGTTCGGCGGCGCTGTGTTGGCAGGCTGACGAGTTCGGCCGTGAAGGCTGGAATCACCACCAACGGGAAGTCTTCCGGTTTGTTGAATCCAAACTGGCTCATCACCCGATCACGAAGCTGGACCGCCTGCTCGACCTCCCGCTCGATCAATGCCTGGGAGCGAATCCGGTTCCGCTCGGCCAACTGACGCGAAAAGTCCGCGAGCGCGGTGCGCTGGCATTCCAGCGCGCCACAAATCCGGGTGGCCGGCTCGCGCGCGGTCAGCGGACGCCCGCAAACCTTGCAAAGCTTTTGCTGTCTTTGCAACCGGGCGTATTCCCAGCCGCATTCCATCCGACCGCAAAGTCGGTCCTTTCGCGCCCGATTGACCGGAAGCGGCGCGTTACAAATCAGACAGACCGGCGTTGTGGCCCGCGTGGAATTTGCGATCATGGCTTTTTCACTAAGCTTTTGCGCAAGCATGGTGCTTGGACAACGGGAAAGCCTTCAAGCTCAGTCACGAGCGACCGAGGAGCCCGTGGATGCGGGTAGGAAGAAAAGATGAACCGGGCCGATCAACCGTCAACCGTTCCGCCCTCCCCCTTCGCCATCGCTAACATCCGACGTTTTCTGGCGTTTCGGCTACTGTTCGGGGTGCGCTTTTACTACCCTGTATTTGCGGTGCTGTTTCTCGATTTCGGTTTGAGCGTCAGCCAGTTCGCCGCGCTGAACGCCGTCTGGGCCGCGACCATCGTGTTGTGCGAGGTGCCGTCCGGGGCCTTGGCGGACGCCCTCGGCCGACGTGCGTTGCTGGTGGCGTCGGGTTCGATCATGGTGGTCGAAATCGCTTTGCTCTGTTTCGTTCCGCTCGGCAATCCGCCGCTGGTCTTTACGGCCTTTCTGCTCAATCGCGCGCTCAGCGGTTTGGCCGAGGCGTTGGCCAGCGGCGCCGACGAGGCGTTGGCCTACGACAGCCTGAAGGCGCACGGCCGAGAAGGCGATTGGCCGCGAGTGCTCGGCGCGCTGATGCGCTGGAACGCGCTCGCCTTCGTGGTGGCGCTGGCGCTCGGTGCGCTGGTTTACGATGCCGGAACCTTGCAAGCCCTGTTGCGGGTCCTGGGTTGGAGCAATGTCACCCTCGACCCGCAAACCACGATGCGCTTTCCGTTGTATCTGACCCTGGCCAGCGCGTTCGGCGTGTGGTGGGCCGCGCTGGGGATGACCGAACCGGGCCGGCGGCCGGCGCAAGCCCACGGTCCGATCCTTTCCAGCATGGCGGCCCTGCACTTGACGCTAAACGCCGGTCGCTGGATCTTGCATACACCGCTCGCCTTGACCGTCATTGTCGGCGGAATGCTGTTCGATCATGCGAGCCGGCTGCTGGTGACGCTGGACAGCACATATTACCGGCTGATCGGCTTGCCGGACGCCAGTTTTGGCGTGATCGGCGCCGGCATCGCTCTGCTAGGTATCGGTGTCGCCCGGTTGGCTCCGGCGCTGGGCCGGCGGTCACCGCGTTTCAATTTCGTGCTGCTGGTTATATTGTATCTGTCGGGTTTGGGCGGCACGGCGCTGGTATTGCCTCTGGGCTGGGGTTTGCCGCCGGTCGTCCTGCTCCACGCGACGCTGCTGCTGACCGGTTTTCTGGTCAGCCATTATTTGAACGCGATCACCGATTCTTCACAGCGGGCGACGGTGTTGAGTTTCAAGGGCTTGGTCTTCAACCTCGGTTACGGTGCACTCGGCCTGCTGTACACCGGCTTGATGGCGCTGCCACGCGCACGGGCGGCCGGCTCGACGGGTAGCGAGCTGGCGGTTTTTCAGGGCTCGCTGCCGTGGCTGTTTGGCTACGGGGTCATCGCCTGCTTGCTGTTCGTCGCCTTCGTGGTGGCGCGGATGCCGGCCGGCTGGTCGAGAGGCCTCGTAATTGTTGAAAAATTCTGACCCTCTTCGCTTGGACGGGCGTTTTACCGGCCCGATCACTGACGGCTCTATTCCAGAATGGTTGGAAACTCACGGCCTTTCCTGCTCCTTGCGGCCACTGCGCTGATCGCGCTGGTACTCGGGTTTACGCTACCCGCACAACCGAAAATTCTGGGTGTGTTGAACGATCTGGCTCATGCTCCTGTCTTCGGTCTGGTCGCGCTCATCGTACTGCGGCTGATCCACCTGCGACGCCAACCTAACACTATGCGGCTCAGCGATTATGGAATCGCGCTGCTGATCGCAATGGGCGTGGGGGGTTTGATCGAGTTGATCCAACCCTTCATGGAGCGGGACGCCGAGCTTGAAGATTTACTGACGGATACGCTGGGAGCGGGTTGTGCTTTGGGATTGATGTTGGCTTTGAACCGTCAAACGCGGCCGGCCCGCATTAAATCGGCGGGCCGGATTGCCGCCGCAACGCTGGGGTTGCTTTTTGGGCTGTGGGCGCTGTTGCCGCTGGGTCAAGGCGCTGTCGCTTACTTCGAGCGGGCGGCGGAATTTCCGATCGTGGCGCGGTTCTCGTCGCCGCGCGACCTGTATTTTATCAGCAGCCCCACGGCGCACCTGTCGCTACGGCCACTTCCCGAACGCTGGGCGCGACCCGATGACGCCTTGAGCTTGCGTATTGACTATTCTGCGGGGGCCGCTTGGCCGGGTGCGAGTCACGACGAGCCGGAACCCGACTGGCGGGGCTTTTCGGCACTGGCTCTGGATCTGACCAATCCGGCCGAAGCACCTTTACACTTGGCGGTGCGGGTTCATGACGCCGCGCACGACCAGCGCTATGAAGACCGGTTCAATCGCGCTTTTGAGGTGATGCCCTTAAGCCGGACTGTTTTACGAATACCGCTTCGGGACATTGCCGCCGGGCCGGTTGGAAGATCGCTCGATGTAGCGCGGATCGCCGGAATCGTCGTGTTCGAGGATTCAGAATCCGCGCCTGCCGGCGGGTTTTTTTATCTGAACAAACTTTGGCTCGAATGAAGCAAACTATAAGCTCTCGCTTTTTTTATTCCCAACAGCGATGGCTGAGAACCCATTGGAACTATTTTTGCACAGCATTCAGTGGCGACACGAAACCGGTCAAAGCATCATCGGTTACGCTCTACGCGCGGCTCTTCATCGGCTGACAAGCAGCGGCAATCGACATTCTTAAGAATCAAGCATTGAATTTATTAGAGAAAATACAATCATTTTATGTTGAATCTCAACAATAAAATTAGCGGCAATGCGAACCTGATAAAACCTCACTCTTATACACATCTCCGAGCCCACGAGACCGTACTAGATCTCGTATGCCGTCTTCTGCTTGAAAAAAAAAACAAAAATATAAGAAGAGAAGGTGAT
>DPWB01000199.1 GCA_003527885.1 Candidatus Competibacteraceae bacterium | reverse complement strand
CATCATGGCGTGGGCCAGGCTGTAACCGCCCATCACCAGCAGTTCGAGGGCATTGTCGAATGAGGCCGAATCGGACTGGCCGTCATAGATCAAAGGCCAGACCTTTTCCAGGTCCTCGCCCAGCACCGGCGAGGCGATACCCTTCTCTCTCGCGCGCATCCAGTTGACGTTGCCGCGCAGGGTGTTGATCTCGCCGTTGTGGCAGAGATAGCGGAAGGGATGCGCCAGCGCCCAAGACGGGAAGGTGTTGGTGGAGAAACGCTGGTGGACCAGCGCCAGGGCCGATTCCAGCCGCCCGTCGCGCAAGTCCGGGTAATACACCCCGAGGTTGCGGGCCAGGATCATGCCTTTGTAGACCAGCGTGCGCGAGGAGAACGAGGCGATGTAGAACGGCTGGCGGCTGAGCAGCTCGCGGTCCCAGATGGCGTGATGGGTCTGCTTGCGGATCACGAACAGCTTGCGCTCGAACGCGGCGGTGTCGGGGCAGCCGGGGCCGCGCCGGACGAAGGCTTGGCGGATCACCGGTTCCGAGGGCCGAACGCTGCGGCCCAGGCAGGAGTTGTCCGTGGGCACGTCGCGCCAACCCAGAAAAACCTGCCCTTCGGCGGCGACCGTTTGCTCCAGGGCCGCTTCGCACCGAGCGCGGACCAGCCCATCGCGCGGGAGGAAAATCATGCCGACGGCGTAGTCGCCCGAGGCGGGCAACCCGATGCCCAGTTCGGCGCATTCGGCGCGCAAGAAGCCATCGGGGAGTTGCAGCAAGATACCCGCGCCGTCGCCGGCCAGCGGATCGGCGCCCACCGCGCCGCGATGGCTGAGATTGGCCAGAATTTCCAGGCCCTGGCGAATGGGCTGATGGCTTTTTCGATTCTTGATATCGACCACAAAACCGATACCGCAGGCATCGTGTTCGTTGCGCGGGTCGTAAAGTCCTTGGGAGGCAGAGAGGTGGGTCAAGCTCATGGCGATTCCTCAATAACAGCGGCTGACGCGGCCTCCCTGCCCGGACGGGACCTCACCGGAAAAGGTCCGTATAAAATTAAAAAACGGTAACACAACATAGTACTGACCCCATGACGGTTGGCGCAACCTTTAGGCCGGATTTCCGCTCGGCTCGCGTCTGGCGGGCGCTTAAAGATGCGCGCCCGCGCGGCGACGAATTCGGCCGCTAAAGTCGATCCCGAATTTGTTCCCTGGCCAAATCGATGAACGCGCGGGTCTTGGCGGGCGGAGCCAAATTGCCGGGATAGACCGCATGGAAGTGCAGCAGGGGCAGATGGTAGGCGGGCAGCAGCCGGACGAGCCGGCCCAGGTCCAGCTCGGCACGCGCCAGCGGTTCGGGCAGCGCCGCGATCCCGGCATCGGCCAGCGCGAGTTCTTTGAGCGCGACGGCGGCGGAGACGCTGATCGAGCCTTGCATTCGGACATTGAGCGTCCCGCCGTTTCGCAGCAGCGGCAAGGTCCAGGGCTTGGGCAGGACGCTGAGAGCCAGCCATTCGTGCGACCGCAAATCCTCCGGCGTCCGGGGCGCGTCGAAACGCGCAAGATAGCCTGGGGAGGCTACGAGCAACAGCTCCACATCCATCAGCTTGACCGCGTGCAACGAGGAATCTTGCAAGCGTCCGAGGCGCAACGCGATATCGAAGCGGCCTTCGATCAAATCGACTTGTTGGTCGGTCGGCAGGTAATCGACGCGCATGGCGGGATGGCGATTGCGGTATTCCGCGATCCAATGCGCCACCGGCAAGGTGTAATCCAAGGTGCTGGTGATCCTCAGCGTGCCGGACAAGGCGGCTTGACGGGTCCGGGCCTGCTCGATCACTTGTTCGGCTTGGACCAGCAGTTTGTGGCAGTCGCCGAGGAAGGCGGCGCCGGTTTCCGTCAGCGCCAGCTTGCGGGTGGAACGCTGCAACAATTGCGCGCCAAGCTCTCGTTCGAGAGAGACGACAGTCTGGCTGAGCGCGGATTTCGTCACCCCCATGCGCTCGGCCGCCGCAGTGAACGAAGCGGCTTCCGCAACCGCCACGAAGGCCGCCATTTGAGTCAGATCGACGCCGCGCGATTTCATATCGTTTATTATAACTAAACAATATTTTAATAAAAAAGGTGTTTTTCTAAACAATCACGGCTGGCAAGATGCGCTTGAAGACCACGGCACGACAGGAGAAAACCCATGTATGTGATTCTCGGCTCAAGCGGTAACATTAGCTCCGAGATCGCGCGCCTGTTACTGGCGCAAGGTCAATCCGTCCGCGTGGTCGGACGCGACCCGCAACGTTTGGACGCCTTGAGCGCGGCGGGCGCGGAACCCGCTGTTGGAACCATCGAGGATGTCGGGTTTCTCAGCGCCGTTTTTCGTGGTGCGGAAGCCGTTTACACGATGCTGCCGCCTGTTTATGGTTCGACCGCTCCGCTCGCCGACTACGCGCGCGCCGGTGAGGCGATCGCGCGGGCGCTCGCCGCCAGCGGCGTCAGGCGCGCGGTCAACCTCAGCAGCACGGGCGCGCATCTTGCCAAGGGCACTGGACCCATCGCCGGCTTGCACGATCAGGAGCAACGATTGAACGAGTTGGCGGGCGTGCGAGTCTTTCATCTGCGGCCGGGTTATTTTTTCGAAAATCACTTCAACGCCATCGGATCGATCAAGGCGCTTGGCGTTTACAGCGATTTCATCGAACCGGATGCGCCGATACCGTCAATCGCTACGAGCGATATCGCGGCCGTGGCGGCGCGCGAGTTGATCAATCCCGGACAAAACGCCGAACGGCGGGTTTTGCACTTGCGCGCACCGAAATCTTATACCCCGACCGAAGCTGCGGGCGTGCTGGGGCGGGCCATCGGCAAGCCGGATCTCAGTTATGTCCGAGCCGATCCCGCGCAAGCCAAGGCAGGCATGGTTCAATACGGGATTTCACCGCAGATGGCGGATTTGCTGGCGGAGATGAGCGAGGCTTTCGCCCGGCCGGAATTTGCCGCCGAAAGCCTCGCGGGACCGACCGAAATCACTCCCACTTCGCTGGAGCAGTTCGCGCCGGTTTTCAAAAGCGTTTATGAGACCACCGCGGGGCAATGAACCCAACGGGTCGATAGCGTGAAGCCGCCGCCAGTCTGAGCGAGCAGAGGACCGACGGCGGAGGTTTTAAAGGATCAAACGACGCCTTGATCGATCATGGCGTCGGCGACCTTGCGGAAGCCTGCGATATTGGCGCCGAGCACCAGATTACCGGACGCGCCGTATTCCTTGGCGGTTTCGCTGGCGGTGCGGTAGATGTGCTCCATAATCCGCTTGAGCTTGGCGTCAACTTCCTCGAAGGTCCATTGCAGCATACTGGCGTTCTGGCTCATTTCGAGCTGACTGGTGGCGACGCCACCGGCGTTGGCAGCCTTGGCCGGGCCGTAGGCGATGCCGGAAGCCAGGAAGGCATCAATGGCTTCTGGCGAGGAGGGCATGTTGGCGCCTTCGGCGACACAGATGCAGCCGTTTTTCAACAGTTCCTTGGCGTCTTCGACGCTCACTTCGTTTTGGGTGGCGCTGGGGAAAGCGGCGTCGCAGTGTACGCTCCAGACCCCATTACGGCCGGCGGGATAATTTTCGACCGGGGTGTAGACCGCTCCGGGCCGTTCCTCGGCGTAACGGGTGAGACGGGCGCGCTCGACTTCCTTGACCCGCTTGAGCAGATTCAGATCGATACCGCGTTCATCATAAATCATGCCGTTGGAATCGCTGACCGTGACCGGTTTGGCGCCGACTTGGTATAGTTTTTCGACGGTGTAGATGGAGACATTGCCGGAACCAGAAACCGTACAGACCTTGCCTTCCAACGAAGCGCCGCGCTCGGCCAGCATGTTCTGGGCGAAATAGACCGCACCGTAACCGGTGGCTTCGGTGCGCGCCAGCGAGCCGCCCCAGTTGAGCCCTTTTCCGGTCAGAACGCCTTCGTAACTACCGGTCAGGCGCTTGTATTGACCGTAGAGATAACCGATCTCACGGCCGCCGACGCCGATATCGCCGGCCGGCACGTCGATGGTGTCGCCGATGTGGCGGAACAGTTCGGTCATGAACGACTGGCAAAACCTCATGATTTCGGCGTCGGACTTGCCCTTGGGGTCGAAGTTGGAGCCTCCCTTGGCGCCGCCGATGGCCAAGCCGGTCAGGGAATTCTTGAAAATCTGCTCGAAACCCAAAAATTTGATCGTGCCGGCGGTGACATTGGGATGGAAGCGCAGCCCCCCTTTGTAGGGGCCTAGCGCGGAATTGAACTGGATGCGATAACCCCTGTCTCTTATACACATCTCCGAGCCCACGAGACCGTACTAGATCTCGTATGCCGTCTTCTGCTTGAAAAAAAAAAAAAAAGGCGGACGCTACGTACAAATCACA
>DPWB01000063.1:7029-8294 GCA_003527885.1 Candidatus Competibacteraceae bacterium | reverse complement strand
GTGCCGGCGGGTGCTGGAAGGGCATCAGCTTTCAGTGAACGGCTGTGCCTTTTCGCCGGATGGGCGGTGGATTGCCTCCGTCGGCAGTGATCGTACGTTGCGGCTGTGGGATGCGGCCAACGGCGAGTGTGAGCGGATACTGCAGGGGCACGGGGATTCGGTGCTCTGCTGCGCCTTTTCACCGAACGGGCGCTGGATCACCTCTGCCGGGCACGACGGTGCGTTGCGGCTGTGGAATGCCACCAGCGGCGAGTGTCAACGAGTGTTAAACGGGCATCAGTTTCCAGTGAACGAATGTGCTTGGTCGCCGGACGGACGCTGGATCGCCTCCGCTGGGCAAGACGCTACTCTGCGACTATGGGATGCTGCTAGCGGTGAATGTTGGCGTGTGCAAGAGCATCGAATTTCGCTGAAAGGTTGTGCTTGGTCGCCGGATGGGCGACGGTTAGCCATAACTGGCCACGACTGCATCCGACTTTGGGATGTCGAAAGCGATAAATACCAGCGGGTAATAGAAAAAGATAAAGAGATAGCGTGGCGCTGCGCGTGGTCGCCACAGGGGCAGAGGCTAGCTTCCACCAGCCATAACGGCACAGTACGTCTATGGGATGCTGAGAGCGGCGAATGCCAGCAAATACTAGTAGGACATAAAGCTTGGGCTACCAGCTGTATGTGGTCGCCGGACGGGCGGCAGCTAGTCACCACCAGTTATGATGGCACAATACGCCTTTGGGATTCTGCTAGCGGCGAGTGCCAGCGGGTAGTGGCCAGATATCAAACCTCGTTATGGGACTGTGCCTGGTCACCCGATGGAAAAAGATTAGCTGCTGTCGGGTCCGAAGGCATTACACGGCTGCTTGATGCTAATACCGGCCAGTGCCAACATATATTAGAAGGGCACAAAGATTTAGTATGGGTTTGCGCTTGGTCGCCAGATGGGCAGTGGCTCGCCTCAGCCGGCCACGACATCGCTATCCGACTCTGGGACACAGCCAACGGCAAATGTCGGCATGTGCTAGAGGGACATCAACTTTGGGTGACCGGCTGCGCCTGGTCGCCGGATGGGCGTCAGATAGTCTCCATTGGCTACGACACTACCTTGCGCGTCTGGGACGCCGCTAGCGGCGAGTGTCGGCTTATACTACAAGGGCATCATGGCATAGGGTCTGGATGTGCCTGGTCGCCGGATGGGCGCTGGATTGCCTCCTCCGGTGCTGACAACAAGCTGAGGCTGTGGGATACGGCCAGCGGCGAGTGCCGGCGGG
>DPWB01000063.1:0-6805 GCA_003527885.1 Candidatus Competibacteraceae bacterium | reverse complement strand
TGGAAGGGCACGGGGGTGGGGTGAGCGGCTGCGCCTTCTCGCCGGACGGGCGCTGGCTCGCCTCCGCCGGGGACGACGGCGCGCTGCGGCTGTGGGACGTTGCCAGCGGTCAGGAATTGGGGTTCCGCTGCTATCACTTCGATGGCGGCGAGAACGCCACCCTGAGCACCGATGGCTCCGCCGTTCGCTACGCCAGCCCCGAAGCGTGGCGCTGGCTCGGCTGGCTGGCCGCCGATCCCGCCAGCGGCGAAATCACCCGCTATCCGGCCGAAACCTTCGGCCCGATTCCCCTACCCCGCAGCCACGCGCCCGGTCGCCCTGGCCAAGCTGGCATGTAACCGGCTGGCCCTCAGCGCACCCAAAACACCTCGCCGCGCGGCGTAAACGGCAACCGATGGCCTTCCGGCACTAAAAAGGCGTGCTCGAAATCGATCTGCAACTGGTCTTCACAATAGCCATCGGTAATCACCAGCACCGGCCCGCGCGGTGGAAAATCGCCGCGCCGGGCGGCGTTCCGCAAGCACTCGACGCCGGGCTGCAACACCGTCCCGCCGCGCCCCTTGACCGCGATCCGCTCCAGCAGACTTTCCGGCGGCAGCCAGCCCGCGTCATAGGCGGTGGCGTCGCAATACACCAACCGCACCGCGAACACCTCCCGCGCCTGGGCATAGCTGGCGATGGCCCCAATCGCTTTGCCCAACAGCTTCGGCTCCATCGAACCAGAGGTGTCCAAGATCACCCCAAACACCCGCGCCTGCCGCTCCTCCTCCGGCGGCTTCATAATCGACGGCCGGGGAATATCCGGGGTGCTCGCCTGCCGCCGCGAGGGTCGGGCATAACTGCGATGGCGCTCCGGCGGCGGAAAATGCTCATCGAACCAATAGGCCAGCCGCACATCCCACGGAATCGGCGGCTGGGCCAGACTGCGGATTTCCTCCACCAGCCCGGCCGGCAAGAAACCGCGTCCACTCATCAAACAACGCTCCATGCCCTGATACAAAGCGCGCCGGCAATACGCCTCAGCATCGACGAAAATACCGCCTTCCTCCCGGCCCAGCAAATCCGGCATTCCCGGCCCGCGCAACGTCGCCAGCTTGCGGGCGCGGCGCATGTCTCGCGCCAGTTGATCGTAAATCTCCTCAGCGGATTGGCCCTGAAATTCGGGATCGTGCAGCAAGCCCAAAACCGGCGGCGCACCGATGGCCATGTCGATCAGCCAACCGTTGATCACGAAATCACAGGCCACGTTCCACAACAACGCATCGCGGCCCCGGCGGCGTGAACAGTGGTTCAAACCGGCGTGCAACAACTCGTGCGCGAACACGAACAGGCATTCCGCCTCGTTCAAACCGGCTGCCGGATTGATCCAGATCGTCCGGCTGCCCACGTCGATGGCGGCGACCCGGATGTCGTGCAACTGGCAGATGCGCGGGTCTTCTTCCAGAGCGAAGCCAATGGCCAGCGCACCGAGTAGCGGATGGCTGTTCACCAAGCGCCGCTGCGCTTTCAAACCGGGAGTCAGCCGGCGCTCGACCCCGCCGGCGCTGACCCAGCCACCGGCTTTTTCGATGGCCTTCCCCACGCTGCGGGCGATGCCATCGGCCAGCAAAGCCTTCCAATCCGGCGGGCGGTAACTCGGCCCAACCGGTCGGTCATCGGCGCGAAAGACCGTCATCCCCTTCCCGCACAGGGCTTCATACCAGAGCAACAAGCCCGGATCGCAGCCCTCCGTCACCAGCGCGCGAAACAGCGGCTCCTCGCCATTGACGGGAATCCCCACGTCTGGATGCAACAACGCTTCCGAGGCGATGCCGATCCCCGCCTCCTGACAGAAGCGCTCCGCCACCAGCAAGGCGGCGATTTCCCACAACACTTGCGGCTCGCGCTGGCGCACCAAGCCAAAGCCGAGACAGGCGTAGGCCATGCTCAGCACGCGCGCCCATTCCCCCGGCTCGGCCAACCGCTTGGGATGCACCCACACATAGCCATCCGGCGACAAGGCCAGCCAGCCCTTGGCGTTGACGTGCTGGTGCTTGTCGTCGAAACGGATGTGGGCCGATCCCGCGATGGCGTCGAGCGGCGCTTGTTGCGCCAACTGCAACCCTTGACCAAAATTCAGCCGCGCGGCGCTTTCGGTGGCTTTGCGGCGCATCACTTGCCCGTCCGCCGTTCCGCCAAACGCGGCAAATCCCTGGCCACTTCCACCAGAAACCAGGGCGGCAGGCGTTGGCCGAGATCGTCTTCCAGCACCACCGTTTGCGCCATTTCCACGCTGATCCGCGCCAAATCCCGCAGCAGGTTTTTCGCCCGCACCGACAACTGCTTGTGTTCTTGGCGCAGCGAGGCTTCATCCTCCGGCAATTCCTTGCGCAGATGGCCGCGAAACGATTGGGCGAGAAAATAGAGGATATCGCGGTCGGCGGGATCGGCCGGCCAGTGGGCGTCGCCCTTCAAGATCGCCGCCAGGGTGTGCCGTTGCCGCAACTGCTTGATGAAACCCTTGAATTGCCCGGCGTGGGCGGGCGTCAGCAAGCCAAACGCCAGCGCCTCCAGCATTTCTTCACCCAACGCATCGCCATAGGAATGCAGGGCGTCGGACAGCATGTGCCAGGAGCGCGGGGTCGAAAACGGCTCCTCGTGCTTGGGCGGCTCGTTCCATAAATGGTCGGGGCGGAGTTGGATGTATTCCACCACCCAGGGATGGATATTGCCCTCGTTCACCGCCCACTCCAGCCATTCGCGGTGCTGGGCGCGCAGATGGATATGCACCAGCCGGTTGATCAGCGCCGAGGGCATGGGTTTGACGATAGCGGCGTCTTTGGCGCGGTTCCCCGCCCCGATGACGATGGTGCCGGCCGGCAGCCGGTATTCGCCGACCCGCTGCTCCAGGATCAGCGAATAAAACGCTTTCTGGATATCGTGGCTGGCGGCGTTGAGTTCATCCAGAAACAGCACGAACGGCTGGCGGCGGACGATGTTGGCGGGCGGAAAAAACCGCGAGCAGTCGCCGTCGATCTTCGGCACGCCCAGCAAATCTTCCGGGGCCAGTTGGCTGCCCAGCAGCGACACGCATTCCAACCCCACCGCCGCCGCGAAACGGTTTACCAAGGCCGTCTTGCCGATACCCGGCGCACCCCACAGAAAGACCGGCCGCACCACCGCGACGTGAAGCAGGAAATCGAAAGACTGGGCGAGCGTGAGTTCGATGGCGGAATTCAAGAGAAGCTCTCGGGCTGGAACGTGAAGGCCAGGTTTGCACTGCCTGAAAATCGGCGTGACCGCACCGTTTGCGGCTGGTTATTTTTTGCTCAATTTGCGCTCCGGTTATCAACCTCGCGTTTTTGCTAGCCATGCCGCTTCGAGCGCGCCGTCACTCGGCGAGTTATCCACAGTTTTTGTGGATAACTCGCCAGACTCCCGCCCGGACGGTCGCATTGTCCGGCTCCGGCGCCGGTCGAGGGCTGGCGGTACGATCTAACGAATGAATTCCATGACTTGCCGCGCGATGGCCAAGGATGCCGTCAACCCCGGCGACTCGATCCCGAACAAATGGACCAATCCCGCCACGCCGTGCTCGGCCGGCCCTTGCAGGATGAAATCGCCGGCCGCTTCGGCGGGACCGGTCACTTTGGGCCGGATGCCGGTATAACCCGGCTGTAACGACCCGTCCGGCAACGCCGGGTAATAGCGGCGGATCGCCCGGTAAAATTTCGCTTCCAAGCCAGGCTCGAAGCCGTAGTCCGGCACCGACGGCCAACCGCTCACATCCGGCCCGAACTTGCACTGACCGCCCAGGTCGAGCGTGACGTGAATGCCCAAGCCGGCATGATCCGGCATGGGATACACCAAATGCCGGAACGGCGCGCGCCCGCCCAGGGTGAAATAGTGGCCCTTGGCGTAAAAGGTGGGCGGTACCAGTTCCGGCGGGAAGCCCGCCAGAGACCGCGCCAGTTCCTGCGCCCGCAAGCCGGCCGCATTCACCAGCCGGTGGCAGCGCAACCCGAACGGCTGCGCGCCCCCGGTGCGCAGCACGATGCCATCACGCGCGACCTGTCCCGCCACCACCGGCGTATGGGTGACCAGCGTCGCGCCCGCCCCCTCGGCGTCGCCCAACAGCGCCAGCATCAAGCCGTGGCTGTCGAGGATGCCGGTCGATTCCGAATACAGGCCGGCGACCGCCCGCACCGCCGGCTCCAGCCGTCGGATGTCGGCGGCGGCCAGCGGCCGGAGTGGCACACCGTTCGCGGCCGCTCGCTCGGCGTAACTCGCCAGCGCCGGCAATTCCGACCCGGCGCAAGCCACCAGCAACTTGCCGAGCCGCCGGTGGGCGATACCGCGTTCGGCGCAATAGCGATAAAGCCATTCCTTACCTTGCACGCACAGCCGGGCCTTGAGCGAGCCCGGCGGGTAATACAGACCGGCGTGAATGACTTCGGAGTTATGGGCCGAGGTTTGGGTGCCGAAGCGCTCCAGGGCCTCCAGAATCAGCACTTCATGACCGGCCAGCGCCAGCTCGCGGGCGACCGCCAGACCGATCACCCCGGCGCCGATTACCACGCACTCCACGGTATCCATGCGGCGCGCTCCCAATCGACAAGCTAGCAACCGCCCGCGGCCGCCGACGGCGAACGGGCAAAAGCGCCGACCCGTTTTACTTTGGCTTGGACACCCGGCCGAGCAGATAAAACTCGTCGTTGGGCCGCAGGCTCGTCATGTTCGCCAGCCGGTTGGACATGGCGAAAAACGCCGAGACCGCGCCGATGTCCCAAATGTCGGCATCCGTGAAACCGTGGCCGCGCAACGTCTCGAAATCGGCGTCGTTGACCGCATACGCCTCTTGCGAAACTTTCAGGGCGAAATCGAGCATGGCCGTTTGCCGGGGCGTCAGATCGGCTTTGCGGTAGTTGATCGCCACCTGGTCGGCGATCAGGGGATTCTTGGCCCGCACCCGCAGGATAGCGCCGTGCGCGATCACGCAATACTGGCATTGGTTGGCGTTCGATGTCGCCACCACGATCATTTCGCGCTCTGCCTTGCTCAAGCCGCTCTCTTTCTCCATGAGGGCGTCGTGATAGGCGACAAAGGCGCGAAACTCCTCCGGCCGGTGCGCCAGCCCCAGAAAAATGTTGGGGATGAAGCCGGTTTTTTCCTGCACCGCCAGAATGCGGTCGCGCACGTCTTCGGGCAGCGCGTCGAGCGACGGGATCGGGTAGCGGCTGATGGGGCGGGTCATGCGGTTCTCCTGGCTGGCTGGAAGGACCGCGCTAGCGTAGTGCAACACGCCCCGCGGAGAAAGCGGTTCGACTCAGGGCGGGGCCGGCTCGACCCGCGCGCCTTCCAGTTCGGGCGACCAGTCGCTATCCAGCAAAGCGCCCAACATCTCCTCGGGCGTACTGCAAGCGCCCAACGCGGTCGTCACGCCATCCAGGCGGCGGAGCTGATAATCGCCGGGGCCGCGCCAGTCCGCCTCCACGGTCACCTTACGTTGCTCGTCGGCATGAAAATTAACGGAAAAGCCCATGATGCCACCCCTCGATACGCTGAAACTGTAGTGTGCTGGAATACCGTCGCCAGCAGTTAGACGGGCGAAACCCGACGCGGGACCGGCGCGGCCAACCCGGTCAATGCCACCGGTCGAGAGGGTCGCGCCACGCCGGTTGGCCCCGGCTGAACGCCGGGATCGGAAATCCGGTGTGAATATGAATTTTGTAGTTCTGTTCGCCTTCCCAAACGCTTTCGACCAGCAGCAACACCCCGTCGATGGTGATGGTGCGCTTGCTCTGCGGGTGGGGGACGAAACGCGCCCGGAAAGGCTGGACGCGCGCCTCGATCGTGACGCGAGCGCCCACAGACACGCCATAGCCATCCAGATAGCCGAGCGCGGCTTGCCCTTCCGGCGAATTGAGCGCTTCGGCCACGACGCGAACGGCGGTTGGCGTATCGCAAAAAGCCGTCATCGGCTTCACCACGCCCCCGTTCCTGGTCTTATCGTAGGCCGTTTGCCCGCGTTCCAACAGCGCATCGCCCGTGATCAGCACATGCTTTTCGCCGGTGTGACCGGGCATTCCGGTAACGCTCGTTCTGGATTCGCTCGAACGGAGAATACTTCTTACTTCGCTTTCGGTGTACGCGCGCCGTCGGTTCATGGTGCTCCGGCCTTCGCAAGCAAAAACTATTCGAGGGATTGTTAACAGTTTTCGTGCCAATAGGCTTCAGTTGCCGAACTCCGCCGACAAGGGGTTGAGCGATCAGCAAAATCGTTCAAAGCAAAGGTTGGGCCGACCGCTCGCCCGGCCAAAACGGCCGGTTCAAACCGGTCGGGTCGAGCCGCGCCGGGAACAGCGCCCCGCAAAGACGCAAACCTTTTGTCCCGATGCTTTGGGCCGCCGGGCTTATCTCGGCCGCCGGGGAACTATTGAACCATGCCGTATATCTAGCATAATCAGAACAACTGACGAGGATTATGACCGGACCTTTTCAGACCGAAAAACACCGTTCCCAATCTTAGAAAATCCTGCTTCCGGTAGCCGCTGTTACTTGGCAAAGGTCGACTATGCACTATAAACCATTCCTGATTGCAGGGCTGCCCATGCTGCTGGCAGGCTGCGGTGACGAACCGCCTCCCCCCAAGGCGCCACCGGCCCGACCTCCCGTCGTGCAAGCGCCGGCCGCCCCTGCTCCCCAACTTCGAGCGCCGGGCAGGCAAGAACAATTCTTGGCGCGAATCAAACAGTCGGCGGCGGGCAACAACGTCATCCGCGACGCGCGGATGAACGGCGACAACGAGCTCGGCGTCGTGTTCGAT
>DPWB01000121.1:1111-3577 GCA_003527885.1 Candidatus Competibacteraceae bacterium | reverse complement strand
GCTCTGCACCGGGGAATATAGCGTCCCGCTCGGACGGGTTCACTCTGAAACAACCCTTGTAAAGTTAGTCCACTATCGAAACACTGACTTGATTTTCTCAGCATGGACCCTATCCAGTCGTTCGCCAAGCCATGAAATCGAGCACTGAAGCCCCGGCGTTTCCTGCCGGGACCGGGGTTCACAAAGTCTTGCTTGAGCGCGGCTCAAAAGCGCCCGAGCGAGAACCGACGCTCGAACCGACACGCCCGGCCTGTGATAATCTTCGACAAACCGCCGACCACCGACCGCAATGCTGAAAATCGCGACCTGGAATGTCAATTCCTTGAACGTGCGCCTGCCGCAGGTGCTGGACTGGCTGCGCGTCGAACAGCCCGACCTGCTGGCGCTCCAGGAAACCAAGCTCACCGATGCGGATTTCCCGATGCCGGACATCGCCAACGCCGGTTATCGCGCCGTCTTTTCCGGGCAGAAGACCTACAATGGCGTGGCGGTTCTCAGCCGTCTGCCCGCCGCCGATCTCGTCGTGGACCTGCCGGGTTCGGACGACCCGCAGCGGCGGGTGTTGGGCGCGAGTATAGGCGGTGTGCGGGTGTTGAACCTGTATGTGCCCAACGGCCAAGCGGTCGGCTCCGAGAAATACGCCTACAAGTTGGCTTGGCTCAAACAGTTGGCCCTGTGGACGGAACAGGAGCTGATCCAGTATCCGCGGCTGGTCGTGTTAGGCGACTTCAACATCGCGCCCGAAGACCGCGACGTACACGACCCCATCGCTTGGACCGGCCAGATTTTATGCAGCGAACCGGAGCGAAACGCTTTCCGACGGTTATTGCAATTGGGATTGCAAGACTCTTTTCGGCTGTTCCCCCAGGAACCGAACACCTTTAGCTGGTGGGATTACCGCGCCGCCGCCTTTCGCCGCAACATGGGCCTGCGCATCGATCATATTCTCGCCAGCCCGGCCTTGGCAGCGGTCTGCACCACCTGCCGGGTGGATAAAACACCGCGCCGGCTGGAACGACCGTCCGATCACGCGCCCGTGATCGCCGAATTCGCCATCGACTTCAACGAAGACTTCAATCAAGCGGATTCTTATGGAACATCGACCCCGTAACGTGCTGGTGACTGGCGGCGCCGGTTTCATCGGCTGCAACTTCGTCCGCCATCTGCTGGCGACCGACCCCGAAATCCGCATCGTCAACCTCGATCTGCTGACCTACGCCGGCTCGCCCGAAAACCTGCGCGATCTGCCCGATCCGACCCGCCACACCTTCGTCCAGGGCGACATCTGCGACCGGCCGCTGGTGGATCGACTGCTGCGCGAACACACCGTCGACACCGTCGCCCACTTCGCCGCCGAAAGCCATGTGGACCGCTCTATCACCGGCCCGGCGGCCTTCGTGCAAACCAATCTGGTCGGCACCTTCACCCTGCTGGAAGCGGCGCGCGCGGCGTGGCTGAACGGAAAGAGTAATGCTTGCCGCTTTCATCACATCTCCACCGATGAGGTGTACGGCACGCTCCAGCGCGACGATCCACCGTTCACCGAGACCACGCCTTACGCGCCCAACTCACCCTACTCCGCGTCCAAGGCCGGTTCCGACCATCTGGTGCGCGCCTACTTCCACACCTACGGACTGCCGGTGGTCACCACCAACTGTTCCAACAACTACGGCCCGTTCCAGCACGACGAGAAATTCATCCCGACCGTGATCCGCTCCTGCCTGCTGCAAAAACCGATTCCGGTTTACGGTGACGGCAGCAATATCCGCGACTGGCTTTATGTCGAGGACCATTGCCGGGGCATCGATACCGTGATCCGCAACGGCCGGCCGGGCGAGACCTACAATATCGGCGGCTGCAACGAATGGGCGAACCTCGCTATCGTCAAGCGGATTTGCACGCTGCTGGACCAGTGCCGCCCGCACCATGCCCCGCACGACCGGCTCATCAGTTTCGTCACCGACCGGCCCGGCCACGACTGGCGTTACGCCATCGACGCCGCCAAGATGGCGCGGGAACTCGACTGGCGACCGCTGGAAACCTTCGATACCGGTATCGCCAAGACCGTGGACTGGTATCTGGAGCGCCACGCCACCGATCCGGCCTGGGGCGACATGATGGCGGATGGTTGATGGACCCATTACGGATCGGCCGCTGGTTGGTGGCGATCGGCGGCATCCTCACTGTCGTTGGCCTGACCACCGGCTTTGCGGCGATGACCACCGGCGAACGGGGGTTGATTTTGAACCTGCTGGGCTTGGTGCCGGTCGGAGTGTTGACTGCTTTTTGCGGCACCATCCTCGTCGTCCTGACCGAGCCCCGCAGCGCGGCGCCCCCCGCCGAGCCTGAAGTTCCCTCAAATTCCGACTCCGACTCCGAACATCCCGAACCGAAACCATGAGCCATCCCGCTTTCGAGTCCTTGCGCAAGCACCCCGTTCCCGCCCTGCGGCTGGAATTTCAGGAA
>DPWB01000121.1:0-924 GCA_003527885.1 Candidatus Competibacteraceae bacterium | reverse complement strand
GCTGGAATTTCAGGAATACCGCCACCGCGCCACCGGCGCGCGGCACCTGCACCTCGCCGCCGACGATCCGCACAACGCCTTCATGGTCGCTTTCCTGACCGTGCCGCAAGATTCGACCGGCGTGGCGCACATCCTCGAACACACCTCGCTGTGCGGCAGCCGGCGCTATCCGGTGCGCGATCCGTTTTTCATGATGATCCGGCGCTCGCTCAACACCTTCATGAACGCCTTCACCAGCAGCGATTGGACCGCCTACCCCTTCGCCAGCCAGAACAAAAAGGATTTCAACAATCTGCTGGATGTCTACCTGGACGCGACTTTCTTCCCGCTGCTCGATCCGCGCGATTTTGCCCAGGAAGGCCACCGGCTGGAATTCGCCGATCCCGCCGATCCCAACTCGGAACTGGCCTTCAAGGGTGTGGTGTTCAACGAGATGAAAGGCGCGCTCAGTTCGCCGGTGCAGCGGTTGGGGCTGGCGTTGCAAAGCCGGCTGTTTCCCACCACCACCTACCACTACAACAGCGGCGGCGATCCCGAGGCCATCCTCGATCTCAGCCACGAGCAGCTCAAAGCCTTTCACGCCCGCCACTACCATCCGTCGAACGCCATTTTCCTGACCTACGGCGACATCCCCGCCGCCGAGCACCAGGCGCGCTTCGAGACCGGAGCGCTGAACCGGTTTCAGGCGCTGAAACTGGATTTGGCCATTCCCGACGAACGGCGTTACCGCGCGCCGGTCGTTGACGCCATCCACTATCCGCTGGACGGCGAGGAGGATTTGGCCGACCAAACCCATATCGTTCTCGGTTGGCTACTGGTCTCTTATACACATCTGACGCTGCCGACGAGCGATCTAGTGTAGATCTCGGTGGTCGCCGTATCATTAAAAAAAAAAGGATACTGATTAAAATTCGTGGTTTAACC
>DPWB01000274.1:8982-9409 GCA_003527885.1 Candidatus Competibacteraceae bacterium | reverse complement strand
CATGCTCGGCGGGATAACCGGCCAACAGCACCGTCACGTCCGGGTTGGCCTTCTTCAAGGTTTGCGCCAGCGTCGGCACGATGTCGGGATAGGTGGCGTCGGTGGAGCAGATCACCACCGCCTTGGCATTGGACGCCAGTGCCGCTTGCGCCGCCGCGTCCGGGGTATCGAAGCCGCTGGGATAAATGGTCTCGAAGCCGCCCACGCCAAGGAAGGCGGTGGCGAAATCGGCCCGACCCTTGTGCTGAGTCAGCGGCCCCATGGTGGCCAGGAATACTTGCGGCGGTTGGCCGGTGCGAGCGGCGAAGCTTTCCGTCACCTGCCGCAGCCGCTCGAAGGCTTGCGCCCCGCGTTCGGCACGGATGGAGTTGATAGTCGGACCAGGCTTGGCATTCGTGCGGGCGGCCTGCGCGATTTCGCCCAGCGT
>DPWB01000274.1:779-8704 GCA_003527885.1 Candidatus Competibacteraceae bacterium | reverse complement strand
GCGGCTTGCTTGTTGCCGCTGGCCTTGGCGCGAACGGCTTTCAGCGCCTCTTTGCGCTCGTTCTGCACCGCCCACGCATCCACCGGCGCCGGTTCGATGCGGGTTTCCTTCATGTTGGGATACATGTTGGTGCCGACGAAAATATCCTTGCGCTTGGCGATGTTCGCCGCCCGTTTGGAGGCGGTGTCGGCCACCTGATTTTGCGGCCAGCCCGCTTCCAGCGCTTTGGCCATGCCGCCCTGTTTCTCGACCTCCTGGAAAATCCCCCAGGTCTTGCGGGCGACCGCATCGGTCAGGTTTTCGACATACCACGAGCCACCGGCCGGATCGACCGTCTTGGTGACGTGGCTTTCCTCGCGCAACACGGTGTGGGTGTTGCGGGCGACGCGGCGGGCGAATTCGTCCGGCACCCGCAGCAGTTCATCGAACGGGGAAATGTGCAGGCTGTCGCAACCGCCGACCGCGCCGGAAAACGCCTCGGTGGTCGCCCGCAGCAGATTGACGTGCGGGTCGTAAACGGTCTGGTTCCAGGCCGAGGTGCGGGCGTGCAGCCGCATCTTCTGCGATTCTTCGTTGCCGCCGAAGGCTTGAATAATCTTGGCCCACAGCACCCGCGCCGCCCGCAGCCTTGCGATTTCCATGAAGAAGTTGGAGCCGATGGACAGCGCGAAACGGAAGCGCGGCGCGGCGTCATCAATGCTCAAACCACGGGTTTGCAGGGCGCGCAGATAATCCACCGCCGTCGCCAACGCGAAGGCCAGTTCCTGGGTGGCGCTGGCCCCACCGTTATGGTAGGGATGGCCCTGCACGGTGATGGTGCGTAACTGCAGCGCATTGCTCTTGGCCCAGGTGGCAAGCTGCGCCATCACCTCGTAGATGCCGTCCAAATCGCGCGGCAGCCGACCGTCGCGGGCCAATTGGCCCAGCGGATCCATGCCGATCGCGCCCCGAACCTTATCCAGCGATTTGCCCTGTTGCTTGACCAATCCCGCCAGCAGCGCGGTAAAGGTCAGGGCACTGGTGCTGGCCTGAATGTAGATCGGAGTTTTTTCCAGATCGACGCCCTCCAGCGCGGCGGCCAGATCGGCGACGCTGGAAATCGACAGCCCGCCTTTGCCCACATCATCGGCTTCCGCCTGATCGGCATCGACGCCCGCCAGGGTGGGGCGGTCCAGCACGATGTTAACGGCGTTCTGGCCGCGCTCCAGATCGGCCTTTAAAGCCGCGTTAAAGGCGGCAGGGGTGCTGTAGGGCATTTCCTGCGCCACATCCCAACTGGTGGTGGCATAACCCATCGGCGTTGCGCCGCGCAGATAGGGCGTGAAGCCGGGCAGGCCGTCCAGATGCGGCAAGCCTTCGATATCTTCCTGCCGGTACATCGGCTGGAGGTCGATCTCTTCGTAGGTCTTGGTGATCAGCCGCTTCTCGAACGGCGCGCCTTTCAGAACCTTATCGATAGCTTTGCGCCAGTCCTCATACGGGGTTGGGGGGAACTCGCTGAACGTCGGGGTTGCCGCGTCCGTTTGTTGTGGGTTAGCCATGCGCATCCTCCGGTGGATCGAAACATGAGGGGTTGACAGTACCGCAAAAGTATAACCGAAGATCGGAGCGATTCCCGGTTGGGAATCCGTCCGAAAGCATCGGGACACGGTTGCAATCGGAAGTTGGGATGACATACTGAATCAAGAGCGCGATCCGTTCCAACCCCAATCCACCATCCATCAGGAGGTTGTTGTGTCCGATAGACCGTTTAAAGTGCTTGGAATCCAACAAATCGCCATCGGCGGCTTGGATAAGTCGAAGTTGAGCCGGCTGTGGGTGGATACCCTGGGCCTGACGATGACCGGCAATTTCCGCAGCGAGCGGGAAAACGTGGACGAGGATATCGCCGCCATCGGCTCCGGCCCCTTCAAGGTGGAAGTGGATTTGATGCAGCCGATCGACCCGAACAAAGCGCCCAAGGTGCACGAGCCGCAGCTCAACCACATCGGGTTGTGGATCAGCGATCTGAAAGCGGCGGTGGACTGGCTGACCGCCAAGGGAATGCGCTTTACCCCCGGCGGCATCCGCAAGGGCGCGGCCGGCTACGAGGTCTGCTTCCTGCACCCCAAGGGCAACGACGCCACCCCGCTCTCCGGCGAGGGCGTGCTGATCGAATTGATCCAAGCGCCGCCGGAAGTCATCGAGGCCTTCGCCAAGGTCGCCTAGGAAAGCGTCAAAATCATAGCGCCAAAAACCCCTCTTCCCCCGAAGAGGGGTAGTACCAACGGTTGTACACCACCGCCAGCAACGTATTGAATCCGAACGTCCCACCCGTCTCATCGGCAATTTTTCCCACCGTAACTCTTTGACCTGTCGGAATTCGTCAACGCTCGGCAGGCGGGGCCGCTCTTTTTTTCTAAGTTGTTGAATTTTTTTTGGTCTAGTTTTTGCTGGATTGCTGTCTGAGGGTTGCTCGCCCGCCGGGCGGAGGCGGGATTTTGGCGTTTCAGCCATTGCTGGCTCGAACTCGGTAATAACAGGAAAATGGTCTATGAAAGGCAGTGTGGAGGTTCCGATGTTTAAAGCCCGGCTCGCTACAAAATACGTGGGATCGGTTGTCTTGACGTTGGGATTGTCGTTTGCGGTCACGGCTTTCCTGATCGGGCGGCTGGAATCCGACATGATCCGCCAGTTCGACTTCACGCTGCGGGGTTTGGTGGCGGCGATGAGTCAGGATCAAATCAAGAAACTACAGGACGATCAGCGCTTCAAGATCAGGCAAATTACCCAATTGATGGCGGCGAGCTCCGAGCAGTCTTTCGCCAATTACGATTATCGGGCCGTGCAAACCTTGGCCGGCTTGGCCGCGAAGGACAGCGATATCTCCTTTGTGGATTTTCGCACCGGGGAAGGGAAATCGGTTGCCAGCGCCGGCAAGGCGGAAGGGCATCCCGCCGACCGGATGGTTCATGAGGAAGTCCGCGACGGCGATACAAAATTGGGTGAAGTGCGCGTGGGCTACAACATGGATCGGGTGGAGCGGCAACAGGCCGAGATCACGGCTCGCAGCGCCGAGGAACTCCGGCGGCTAGACGCCCGAACCGCCGAGGATCTACGGCGTCTGCGGTGGGCGCTGGCGGCGATGATGGTGGCCACCGTCGTGGTCACTAGCTTGTTGGTGCTGTGGCTGTTCCGCAAGCTGGTTTTGGCTCACTTGCGCAAGGCGGTGACCCGCGCGGACGACATCGCCCACGGCGTGCTGGAGAGCCAAAACGACGAGGCTTACCCGAAGGATGAAATGGGGCAACTGCTGGTCGCGATGCACGATATGAGCGGACGGCTGCGTTCGGTGGTCGGCGAGGTACGGCACGCGGCGGATACCATCGGCAGCGTCGCCAGCGACATCGCCCAAGGCAACACCGACATCAAGCAGCGCACCGCCCAGCAAACCTCCACCCTTCACGACACCGCCGCCAGCATCCAACATCTGACCGAAATCGTCCACCGCAACGCCGATGGCGCGCGGCAAGCCGAACAACTGGTGTCCGACGCCCGCGCCCAGGCCGAACACGGTGGAAACGTGGTCCGCCAAACCGTCGAAGCGATGGTGGCGGTCAACGACAGCAGCCGAAAAATTGGCGACATCATCAACGTGGTCAACGACATCGCCTTCCAAACCAACCTGCTGGCGCTCAACGCGGCGGTGGAGGCGGCCCGCGCGGGCGAGCAGGGGCGCGGGTTTGCGGTGGTGGCCGGCGAGGTGCGCAAGCTCGCCCAGCGCAGCGCCGAAGCCGCCCGCGAAATTCGGGCGCTGATCGCCGATAGCGTGAGCAAAGTCGAGGAAGGCGACCGGTTGGTCAATCAGTCGGGGCGGACCTTGGAGGAAATCATAACGACCGTCAAACGGGCCAGCGACATCGTGGCCGAACTGGCGACGGCCAGCCAGGAACAGGCCCGTGGTATCGAGCAGGTCAACCAGGGCATCGCCACCATGGATCAAGTGGCGCAAGGCAATGCGGCCTTGACCGAACAAGCGGCGGCGGCCAGCGAATCCCTGAATCGAGAAGCCGCGAATCTGGTGGAGCAAATGGCGTTTTTTCAATTGGCGGCGCGCAAACAAGCGGCGGCCGCTTCTTTACCGGCAATTAACTTAGAAGAGCCTTATGGAGCAACAGCATGAAAAATTTTAGGAAATTGAGTCTGATCGTTGGCTTGGCGACCGCTTTGAGCGGGGGGGTTGGCCCGGCGGTCGCCGGCGCGGAGGAAATCAAGGTCGGCGGCGGCGCGGCCCCCATCGAAAACATTTTCAAGAAGGTCGAGGAGCCGTTCGAAAAAGCGAGCGGCGTGCAACTGACATTGAGCTCGGAAGGGCCGGATCAGGCGTTCATCAATGTCGAAAAAGGGGCTATCGATGTCGCGGCGGCCGGATTGAGCTTCGAAGCTTGGCTGGAGCTGATGAAGCAGAAAGGCCATGAGGTCGCCAATCCCAAGGATTTCAAATTCCGCGTGATCGGCCGCGACAAGATTCAAGTCTTGGCTCACAAGGATTTGGCGGCGGTCAAGAGCTTGTCCAAGGAACAGCTCAAGGGTATTTTTACCGGTAAAATCACCAACTGGAAAGAAGTGGGCGGCCCTGACAAGTCGGTGGTGGTGGTGTTTCCGACCAAGATGACCGGCACCAACAAGCTGTGGCAGGAAAAAATCATGGAGGGCGGCGAATGGCCCAAGGCCAATCTTCAGGAAGTGGCCGAAGCCGCCGATTTGAAAAAGAAGATCGCCGAAACACCCGGCGCGGTCGGCGCGGGTCCGCTGGCGTCTCAGGACAAGGGTAGCCTGCATTCACCGGAAACACCGGAAGTCGGCCGACCGGTCACCGCTCTGACCAAGGGCGCTCCATCCGAAAAAGTTCAGAAACTGTTCGATTTCATCGCGGGCGAGGGCCAAAAGCTCATCGTTCGCTGAAAGGCGCAACGGTGCTTTGCGCAAAAAGCCGGCGCGTTTGAAAAGGCCCGCAGCCCCGCTCTCGCTCGCGGGAGAGGGGCTGCGAGTTAGGCTGCTCAGTCCAGCCGCGCCGGTTTCAGCACGCCCGGCTCGACTTGCAGCGGCACCACGGCGACGCTGTCGAGCCGGGCACAATAATCCAAGTCCTCCTCGCAGCCCAAAGCCGCCAAGCCGCGCCCGTGGTGGGCGTAGCGCAGCAGTTGCGGCAATCGACTTTCCCACCGCTCGAACAAAGCCATCGCGGCGATGGCTTCGTCGTCGCCCGCGCAGTCGCTGTCGCGTTCCACGCTGAGCCCGCAGGCGATGGCCCCGGCGCAAATGGTGTCTTCCAATGAAAAGCTCCCGCGCCAGCCGGCGGCCACGATCCAAACCGTGTGCGGTTGTGTCCGCATCAAAAACTGCACGACCGCCGCCCGGTTGGTCAATGAAGCGGTCAGCAAGATCGGCACCTGCTGCACCCGCTCCAGCGCGCGGGTGCCGTTGGTGGTGCTCATGAAAATCCGTTTGCCGGCGACTTGATCGGGGGTGCATTCCGAGGGCGAATTGCCCAGATCGAAACCGTCGAGTTTTTCGCCGCTGCGCTCGCCCGCCAGCAATCTCTGCTCCTCCGGCCAGCGTTCGCTGACGGCATACAATTCGTCGAGGTCGTCAAACACTTGAATCGCCTCGGCGCCGGATTGCAGCGCCGTGGCCATGGTGGTGGTGGCGCGCAACACGTCGATCACGATGGCGCAAGCGGGCATGTCGAGATTGAGGCCGCCCTTGCGCGCGTTCTTGCTCAAATCCGGTACGAGGTCAGGGGTGTGATAGACGAAGATTTCCATGGTGCTTATCCTGTGAACGATGGCGTTCCTGCCGGTTGAGTCCACTCGAAGGGCGGGAAAAAGAGGGTGCCGGCCCGCCGTTTTTCAAGGTTAATCCAAGCATGGCGCAGCGCCAAGCGCGGTCGTTGCAAGCGGGTTTCGCGCGCTTTCATAACGGCTTGAAGGTCGGCGGAACGTTCTTCGAAATGGCTGATAACCGACTGAAAATAGGAGATCGCCACGCACGCTGTGGCTCCCGGTATCCCGCCTCTGAAAAACGGCGATCATTTGACGCTCAAGGGATTCGAGCGGCGCTATGAGGCCATACCGCGCCTCAAGAAAGCCGGGTTGATAGAAGGGTCCGTTCATGGCATCGCCGCTGCATTACGAACAGCACGCCGAGCCTCATGCTCGGATTATGACTTGGCTAGGCGCCTATTGGGCCGCTATCCCCAGCGTTCACTCGACCGATAACGCCACCCTGCGTGGACGCCGACAACGAATTTCAGCCCGATGCGTTGTTGCGTTTGCCCGAACAAGCGGGTGGAAAAGTGATGGTGTGGGGATCGGTTCAAACCGTCGCGACCGCCCAATCCGTCAAATCCACCAAGGTCCGGGCATTTCCCAGCACCGCGCTCGCCGCCCGCGTCGGTTGCAAATAGGTCGCCGCGACCCGCTTGAGGTCGTCCAGCGTGACGGCGAGCACCTGCCGGCGGAAGGCGCGACGTTGTTGCGGCGTGCGGCCAAACAGCGTGCCGAAGAAGGCGCTGACCGCTTCACCCGCCGGCGAACCGGGTTTGTCGATGGCGGCGATCACGCCGAGAATCGCTTCTTCCAACGTTCGGGCGGGATGGTCGGTTTCCTGCAACCAGCCCAGCGCCCGGTCGAAATCGGCGAAGGTTTCCAGCAGGCGCGGATCGCGATACGAATAGAACCGGAATGACCCGCTGTCGGGATGGTAACCCGCGCCGCCGCCGTAGGCGCCACCCTGCTCGCGAATCGCCCGATGCAGGTAGCCGTTGCGGAGAAAATCGCCCAACACTTGTAGGGCCGGCGCGTCGGGATGGCCGGGGGCGACCGTCGGATAAGCCTTGGCGCAGAAATTGATCTGGGTATTGACCCGAAACGCTTGTCTGACGGGCGGAGCGTCGGGTAAGGCGAGCGCGAAGGGTTGCGGCACGGTGCGGCCGTCCTGCCAGCGGGCCGCCAGCGCCTCGGCGATAGTCTCTTGCCGTTCCACTTCGCTCACCACCAGCAATTGCCTCGGCGCGTCGCACAGCCGCTCGCGCAAGCGCTCCAGCCGCGCGGCGAAATCGCCTAACGCCCCCGCGTCGTCCAACGCATCATCCAACGCCTTGAGGTTTTTCAAGCCTTGCAAGCCATCCCAACGATGGCTCAAGGCGGCCACTGGACTCAAACCGGCGCTGGCGGCGGCGAGCGCCAGCATGTGGCCGTGATCGGTGATTCCTTCCTCGCGTTGGGCGCGAATTTGCGCGACCAGTTCCCGCAGGCGCGGCAGCTCGTCGAAACGGGCGTCGGTCAAGGTTTCCCACAGCAAGTCCGAAAGCAGGGTCTGGTTGCGGGCCAGCGCCTTGCCGGCCAGCACCAGCACGCCCTTGGCTTGCGTCACGTCATCCACTCCGCCGCGCACGGTGGCGCGGGCGTCGATGCCGCCGGTCGCGGCCGCTTGCAGGGCTTGAGTGGTGCGGTAATCGCGGCCGGCGCTGCCGACTTCGGTCAGGCAGGCGCAGAACAGCGGCAACAAATCCAGCTCATCCTCTTGCAGCGCGGGCAGGTCGAGCACCGCTTGCAGGTAGACCATGCCGTTGGTGCCTTGCGCGTACCAGTGCGCGGGCAACGCGCCGGCCGGTCGGGCCGCGCCTTCAGGGATTCTAAAATCCGCTGGCACGTCGTCCAGCTCCACGCGCGGCAGCAATTCGGGGTCGTCCTGTTGCCGCTGGCGTTCGGCCAGCGCTTGCGCCTGGAGAGCGATGTGGTTTTTGTCGGCGTCGGCCAACGCCGCCCGCAGCGCGGCCAGCCGCTGGCGCTCGCTCGCCGCCTGCTTGCCGCTCAGTTCCGGGTCGGGCGTCATGGTCAACCGGACCCGGTGCGGGTTGTCCAGCAGCAGTTGCCGGACCA
>DPWB01000274.1:0-387 GCA_003527885.1 Candidatus Competibacteraceae bacterium | reverse complement strand
GGATCGCCGCCGTGAATCGCCGGGGTCAGCGTCTCCATCAGCAGGTGCAGGCCGTAGGGAAAGCCGTCGCCGGTGATTTCCCGCTCGCTCAATTCCAGTTGGTGGAGGGCGGCGTCCACGGCTTCTGGCGGCACGCCTTCGGCGGCGACCCGACGCAACACATCGAACACCAAGGCTTCGACCGCTTCCGCCTGTTCGGGGTTAGAGCCTTCCAGGCCGCAGACGAAGGTCGCTTCGCGGGTCGAGGTGTCGAAGCCGCACAGCGGCGAGGGCGACGCGCCGAGTTCGGAGCTTTCCAGCGCGTGCCGCAACGGCGAACTGCTGTTGTCCAGCAGCACATCGCCCAGCAACCGCGCCCGCAGCGTCGCCAGCGGATCGGTGATCGGC
>DPWB01000016.1 GCA_003527885.1 Candidatus Competibacteraceae bacterium | reverse complement strand
TGCCAGGGTTGTGTTTTTTTTTTTTTTCAAGCAGAAGACGGCATACGAGATCTAGTACGGTCTCGTGGGCTCGGAGATGTGTATAAGAGACAGGCGTAACCGGTAACTGCCCGGCGTCCCCCGTCCAGCGATCAAGCCCCGATCTTGTACAAGTCCGATCTCAGCGGATCGTCGCCGAAGTGCTGCGTCCAGAGTCGCGGCGTGAGTTCAGCGACTCGGCTGGCGGGGTGCTGGCTGACGCGCTGGAGGACGTCGACCAAGTAGGTGTACGGATCGACGCCGTGAAGTCGGCAGGTGGCGATCAGACTCTGGATGATGCCGACGTGCCTGGCGCCCAGTTCGGTCCAACAGAACAGCCAGTTCTTTCTTCCCATCGGAATGACGCGCAGCGCGCGTTCCAGATGGTTGGTATCGACCGGCACGTCGGGATCGGTGAGGAACACTTCGAGGCCGACACGCCGCTCGCGCACGTAGTTCAGCGCCTGGATGAACGGGTTGCTCGGTGTGAACCCCGCGCGCTGTAATTGTTCGTCGATCCATTCGAAGAACAACTCGACCCGGGGCTTGCTGTGTGCCAGGCGGTGCAGCTGCTTGGCTTGACCCGTCAGCTTGAGCTCGCGGATGTCGTCCTCGATGGCGTACAGCACCTTGATCTGTTCCAGGGCCTCGGCCGCGCCGGTGGGTTCCGCGTTCAGCGCATCGAACAGCGCTCGCCGGGCGTGCGCCCAGCAGCGCGCGTGCTGGATGCCGGTCTTCTCGGCATAGCGCTCGTAGGCGGCATAGCCGTCACTGAGTAATACCGCGTTCTCGGCGGGCTTCAGGCCCAAGGTCTGAGTAACAAAGCTCGCCGAGCGCGAGGCGTGAAACGGGAAGCACACCTCATCGCGCTCGCCATAGAGGGGCCAGAAATAGCCGGTGCGCATCTTGCCGTGACCGGAGCGGCCGGCCTTGATCGGCGTCTCGTCCATGGCTTTGACGCGGGCTTGGCGGATCGAGGCGAACTGGGCGGTGTAGATGGGTTCGAGCAAACTGATCGATCGCTGTGCCAGCTGCGTGAGCCAGGGGCGGCTGACCGTGATGCCGGCGGCCGCCAGGCGCTGGTGCTGGCGATACAGCGGCAGGTGCCAGGCGAACTTGTCCATCAAGAGACCGGCGATGAAACTCACATCCGCGCGGCTGCCTTCCAAAACGCCGACCGGGGCCGGCAGGGTCAGGATCTTCGCCGTAGCCTTGAGCTTGATCACCGGGCGACGATACTTGAGCACGTGATACGCACCCGGGCGCTGGGCAATCCGGTAGGTGACCTTCTCGCCGATGACTTCGTACTGATCGGGCGAGAGGCCCTCGACATCGGCGTGGACCAGCGTGATGGTCTGGATCGGCACCTTGGACTCGTCGAAGAAGGGCAGTTCCTCGCCGTCTTGTGCGCCATCGGCCTGGTGAACACGACGGGTATGGGCGGGGATCGCGCGGGTCTTCTCCACCGTCGTGGCGGGTACCGGGAAGGCCTCGCCCAGGTGCAGCTGGCTGGGATCGGGCTCAGGGGCGAAGCGTTCGCTCTTTGACCCGAAGATCTGGCGGCGGAACCAGTCGAGCTGGTGCGTGAGTGCGGCAATGCGCTCATCCTGTTCCGCGATGGTCTTGGCCTGCACCTGCAGCAGGCTGGCCATCTGCGCGGCGCCCATCGCGCTCATTTCCGTGAGGTTCGATGAGATCGCAGAGGCCGCGCTTTGCATAGCACCTATCTTACCATGCGGTGTGCATGAAAGGGCTTTAATTATAGGCTTTTATCGCATACTCATCGCGGCGACCGGCAGCGCATAACGCTTGCGCACGCGCCGCACTTCCATCCCCTCGAGTAGCAGCTTCAAGCTCGTCCAATCCATCTCGCGCGTGCGTACTGCGCGCCAGTCGCTGATGAAGCGGCCTGCCTCGAGCCGCTTGCCCCAGATACAGAAACCCGAGCGATCAAAATACAGGCACTTGAGCTGCGAGCCGCGCCGGTTCACGAACACATACAGCCCGCCGTCGAGCGGCTCGCAGCCCATCGCGTGGCGCACCAGCGCCTGCAGGCCGTCATAGGACTTGCGCATATCGCAAGGCTGACCGTAGAGCTGGACGCGGATCTGCGCCTCGGCGAAGAACATCAGCTGCGCGCGATGCTCAGCACAACGCCGGGGGCGAGCTCGAGCCGAACCTCCCATCTCGAACGCACCGTCTGCAGCGCGCCCATGTCGATGAACGGCTCGGCCACTTTGCTCCCCGTGCGTGATCGGCGCGTCGGGCCCTGCGCTTCACCGTTCAACTTCTCCCGCCAGCGCCGAAACACTCCGGGGTTGATCCCTTCTTGTCGGCAGAACTGTGATCTGCGCAGTCCGCTCGCCTCCTGCCGTGCGAAGATCTCCCGCCACGCCGCCTCGTCCCGATGAACCCGCCGATCGATCCCCATCACTCCTCCTCGCTGCAATCGTTCAGCGAGACGATCACCCATCAGCGGGAGGAGAAACAGAACGCCGCGTGGTTACCGTACATGGACGCCCCCACATTGCCAAGCACTCACGTTCTGATGACCAGGAGGTGAAGATTGCACCCGTACATCCGGACTTTTGCTGTGAGCGCTGCTCACTGTCCCTGATGGGTTCTGCCGGCCGGCACCTCGATCGCTTACGCGCACTCGGAGTGCTTCGGTAACAACGGGCTTTGCCGACCGCGGTCTGACCTGTCTTGCCATCACTACATAACTGCCTGAGCAATCTGTGGTTGGAATTCGCTTCGCCTGCTCCAGTGTGGTTCGGTCACATCAGACCGACGCGGCAGCGTAGTCAGCTCGATACTGTCGATCTCTGGCCAGCAGCGCCCACGCAATGCGCGCGTTCTTGTTGGCCAGCGCCACGGCGGCGACATTCGCGTTGCGCCGCCCGATCAGCTTGTGCAGCCAGCCGCTACCCTGCGGATTCTGCCGCGCTCGGTATATGACTGCTCGCGCCCCGTGTATCAGCAGCGTGCGCAGATACGCATCGCCGCGCTTGCTCATGCCCAGCAACACGTTCTTGCCGCCACTTGAGCTCTGGCGAGGAACCAACCCGAGCCAAGCGGCCAGCTGCCGCCCACTTGA
>DPWB01000131.1:3222-6975 GCA_003527885.1 Candidatus Competibacteraceae bacterium | reverse complement strand
ACTGTCCTCTGCTGCCGCTGCGTCAGTTGTGTATATTTTTTAATGATACGGCGACCACCGAGATCTACACTAGATCGCTCGTCGGCAGCGTCAGATGTGTATAAGAGACAGGCCAGGCATCGGAAACCGCGCGCAACCGAGGCAACAAGGCCGGCACGGCCGCGCGCTCGACGACTTCGAAACGGTAACCTTCCCGCTCCAACCGGCTGATGTTGTTGCGCATGGATTTACGCGCTTTCCCCTCCAGGGAAAATTCGGACAGCCGCACCCGCGCTTCTTCGCCGAACTTGAGCAAAGCCAACCCCAATTCCACGTACAAACCCAGATGCGCCGGGTGGACTTGATAAAATACCGGCCAGCCGTTGTGGCGCTCGCACAGCTCGCGAAAGCCCCAGGCCAGTTCGCGGCGATCCTCCTCGCAAGCGGCGACCGGATCGCCCATCGCCACCCAGGTGCGGCCTTCGACCGCGTACATCAAAAAAGCGCTGCGACTCTGATTGAACAGCAGCGCCTTGTCGCCCAGCAACGCCAGATGCGCGTAACTGCGCGGGAACGCGCCAGCGATGGTCCGAGCCCGTTCGATCTCGGCCGCGTCCGGCAAGGCCGGCTCGAAAGGCGCCGGCTGCAACAGCTTGGCGATGCCGAAAAACAGGGTCAAGACCAGCGCGCCCACCATGGCGCGCAAGAAACGCGGCGCATCGCCCTCCCCGCCGAAACTGAACACCCACCACAAATCGTGCGAATACTCGACATGTTTGTAGGAAAAAAAACCTAGCCAGATCGAACAAATCAGCACAACGGCAATGGTGGCCAGCCAACCGGCGGTAAACCGTTCGCCAAACAGCGAGGCGTGACGGTAGAACTGCTCCCTGGAAGGCAGCAATCCGGCCAGCAGAACCGCCAGAAACAGCGCCTCCTCGTAATCGGCGCCCTTGAGCAGCGACGCGGCGATGCCGGCCGCCAGCAGCCCCACCGTCAACCACCAAGCGGCATCGAGCCGGCGCTGCAACCCCCGCGCCAGCAACAACAAGCCCATCCCCACCAAACTGCTGATGAAGTGCGAGGCTTCCAACACCGACAACGGCAACAAATCTTCCAGCCAGACCAGCCGCGCCTCCACCGCCGGGGTGACCGCCGAGAACAGCAGCACCGCGCCGCTGACCAGGGCCAGCAGCGCCAAGACGTGCGGCAACAGCAGCGGCGCCCACGGCCCCACCATGCGCGGCAACCACAGAATCCGCTCGCGTTGATGCCGCAACTCGTACAAGCCGAGCGTAATCGCCGCCGAGGCCAGCGGCAGCAGATAATAGATCACCCGATAGGCCAACAACGCGCCGAGCAGGTCGGCGGCCGGCAGGCGGTCGCGCAGCAACAGCAGCACCAGCGACTCGAACACGCCCAGCCCGCCGGGGATTTGACTGAGCAAACCCACGACTTGAGCGATCAGAAACACGCTGACGACCTGGCCGTAGCCGACGGTTCCCACCGCGGACATCAGCACGTACAACACCAGGCTGGCCATCAGCCAATCCAGCGCTCCGACCGCCAGTTGCGGCAACGCCAGGCGGGGGCGGACCATCGGCAGCTCCCACGGACCCAGTTTGAGCGGCTGCCGGCGCCACGCACCCAGCAACACATAGGCCAGCGGCGGCACCAGCATCAGCAAGCCCAGCCGCCGGCTGTCCAGATCGACGTAGGGCAGCGAACCCAGCCCCAACGGGTCCAGCGCCAGCACGGTTCCACCGACCGTGAGAATGCCCAGCCAAAAGGTCAGGGTGGTGAACATGACGATCTTGGCGATTTCCACCGCCGTCAGACCCCAGCTCGAATAGAGCCGATAACGCAGCGAACCGGAGGTCAGCACCGCCATACCGACCGAATTGCTGAAAGCGTAAGCGAGCGAGGCGGCAAAGCCGACTTTGACCCAAGGCAGCGGTCTACGAATGTAACGCAGCGCCAGCCAGTCGTAGCCGGTGGCGACCAGATAGCTGAGCGCCGTGGCGAACAAAGCGGCCGCCAGCCGCCAGTCGGGCGAGCGCCGGAAATAGGCCGCCACATCCTCGTAGCGATACTCGGTCAGGGCGCGATGCAGCAGCCACAGCGCGGCGCCGAACAGGCCCAACCCGATGAGCGGGCCGACCGAGCGAGCCAACAACCGTTTCATGGCAGTTGCAGGATGGCGTCCCGGTTGGTCCAAGAGGCGACACGGGCGGCGGCGGCGGCGCGCGGCAGCCACTCGTATTCACCGTGTTCGGCGGGGCTCAAAACGATGGGACAGCGCCCCGGCAAGCGGACGTGAAAGACATGCTCGGTGTTCTCCACGGCTTCCGGCGCGTAACGATCGCGCCAGGGCGGCAGTATCGGAAAGCGGTTGATCGTCCCGCAGCGGATGACTGCAACCCCATCGCCCAGCCCGGTTTCTTCGTGCAATTCGCGCCGCGCGGTCTCCAGCGGGTCGGTTTCCTCCCACTCCAAGCTGCCGGTCACCGACTGCCAGAAATCCGGCGGCCGACAACGGCGCAGCACCAGCACCTCATCCGTGGTGGTATAGACCACCACCAACACCGATTCCGGGCGCTTGTAACGGGTTGGCGGCCCTTCACCCGCTGGAAGGGTCGGAGCCAAAGGCGAGGAATGAGCGTTCACCCGCTGAGATCAGGGCGTTCGGCGCAAGCGGAGGTTGAGATCGCGCAATTGCGCCTCGGCGACCGGCGCCGGCGCTTGCGTCAACGGACAAGCGGCGGTTTGGGTCTTGGGAAAGGCCATGACCTCGCGGATCGACTTGGCGCCCGCCATCAGCATCACCAACCGATCCAACCCGAAGGCCAGCCCGCCGTGTGGCGGGCAACCGAACTTGAGCGCATCCAGCAAAAAGCCGAACTTGGCGCGGGCTTCCTCGGGACCGATGCCGAGCAGTTCGAACACCGCGCTTTGCATGTCCGGGCGGTGGATACGCACCGACCCGCCGCCGATCTCGGTGCCGTTCAACACCATGTCGTAGGCCCGCGACAGACACTGTTCGGGATTGGCGCGCACCTCGGCCGGATCGTCGACGCGCGGCGCGGTAAACGGATGGTGCAGGGCGTTCCAGCGCCGTTCCTGCTCGTCCCATTCGAACATCGGAAAGTTGACCACCCACAGCGGCGCCCATTCGCCGTTCAGCAAGCCCTGATCCAGGCCGACCCGCAGCCGCAGCGCGCCCAGCGCGTCGTTGACCACCTTGGCGGTATCGGCGCCGAAAAAGATCAGATCGCCGTTTTCCGCCCCGGTGCGGGTCAGGATTTTGGACAACACTTCGTCGGGCAGGAATTTGACGATGGGCGATTGCAGGCCGCCGCTCCCGGCGCGGGTGTCGTTGACCTTGATATAGGCCAAACCCTTGGCGCCGTAGCGGCCGACGAATTCGGTGTAGCCGTCGATTTCGCGGCGGGGAATCTTGCCGCCGCCCGGCACCCGCAGCGCCGCCACCCGGCCTTTCGGGTCTTGCGCGGCGCTGGCGAAGACCTTGAAATCCACGCCCGCCATCAGATCGGTCAGTTCGGTCAATTCCAGCGGAATGCGCAAATCCGGCTTGTCGGAGCCGTAGCGCTGCATGGCGGTTTCGTAGGGCATCCGGGGGAACGGGTCCGGCAATTCGACCCCCAGCACCTCGTGGAACATCCGGCGAATCATGGCTTCCATCAGATCGGTGATGGCCCGCTCGTCCATGAACGAGGTTTCGATGTCGAGCTGGGTGAATTCCGGCTGGCGGTC
>DPWB01000131.1:0-3008 GCA_003527885.1 Candidatus Competibacteraceae bacterium | reverse complement strand
TTCCGGCTGGCGGTCGGCGCGCAGATCTTCGTCGCGGAAGCAGCGCGCGACCTGATAGTAGCGGTCCAGCCCGCCCATCATCAGCAGTTGTTTGAACAATTGCGGCGATTGCGGCAGGGCGAAGAAGCTGCCGGGGTGGGTGCGGCTGGGCACCAGATAGTCGCGCGCCCCTTCCGGGGTGGCCTTGGTCAGCATCGGGGTTTCGATGTCCATGAACCCGTGCTCTTCCAAAAACTGCCGCAAGACGCTGATCACGCGGGTGCGCAGCCGCAGCCGCTCCTGCATCACCGGCCGGCGCAGGTCGAGATAGCGATAGCGTAGCCGCACTTCCTCGGAGGTGTCCTCATCGTCCAACTGAAACGGCAGCGGCTCGGAGCGGTTGACGATCTCCAACTGGCGGGCCAGCACCTCGATCGCGCCGGTGGCGAGATTGGAGTTCTCGGTGCCTTCCGGCCGGCGGCGCACCCGTCCGATTACGCGCAGCACATACTCGTTGCGGACCCGCTCGGCAGTGGCGAAGGCATCGGGCATGTCGGGGTCGATGACGACCTGCACCAAACCCGCGCGGTCGCGCAGGTCGATAAAGATGACCCCGCCGTGATCGCGGCGGCGGTGCGCCCAGCCGCAGAGGGTAACATCCTGATCGAGCAGAGCTTCGGTGACTTGGCCGCAATAATGGCTGCGCATGGGTTCGGTTTCCGTTTCACGAAAGGCGGTTGAAGCGATGCCGGAGGAGACGCCAAGCGGCAATCTCGTCGAAGGGAGGGATGGTACGGATTCGGTCAGCGGGCCGCAACCGCGTTTAAACGGTTCTGGGTAGGTGGCGATTTGGGGCATTTCCATTTACAATAGTGAACTAAGTTTCAAACTAGATTTTAACTCATGATCATTCTCAACATTCACGAAGCCAAAACACATTTATCCCGTCATCTCGATGCCTTACAGCGCGGCGAGTCGATCATATTGTGCAAACGCAACTGTCCCATCGCGGAAATCCGCCCGCTGACGGCGCCGGAAACCGCACCTCGCCCCATCGGTTTGGCTAAGGGAGAGTTCACGGTTCCTCCGAGCTTTTTCGACCCCCTGCCCGCGGAAGTGGAAAAAAGTTTCACGGGATTGACACCGTGAAGCTGTTGCTGGATACCTGCACCTTCTTGTGGGTCATCAGCGACGATCCGGCCTTGTCCCCGCGCTCTCGCGAGCTGTTTGCGCGGCCGGACAACGAGGTTTTTTTGAGCGTAGTTTCGGTTTGGGAAATCGTCGCCAAGCACCAACTGGGCAAGCTGCCGCTACCCACACCGCCACGCGTGTTTGTCGCCGGTCATCGGGAACGGCACCGCATCGCGGCACTGCCTTTGGAAGAGGGCGCAGTGTTTCCGCTTTCCGCGCTCCCGGACAGGCACAAGGATCCCTTTGATCGTATGTTGGCCTGCCAAGCGATCCATCACGGCCTTACTTTATTGACGCCCGACCCATTACTCCAGCAGTACCCTGTAAGCCATATTTGGTGATCCTTAGCTCCAGAGACGTAGCCGAACGGGTCCGCGCTCAGACCGCTGACCTTGCCCGGATCGACCGGCCACCGAGACGCGCGATCAAGCGCCGGGGTCGCCCAGCCAGCGCCCGGCTCGCGCGCCTCTCAAGTCGCCGCCGGAGTCGCCGCCGGGGCGGGGCACGCGCCGCAACCGCCCGCGCCGTCGCAAGCTCCGCTGGATCCGCTCTCCTTGCTTTCCTTGGGCGCCGTATCCTCCTTGGCCACATTTTTCTGCGCGCCGCCTTTCTTGAAGTCGGTTTCGTACCAGCCGCCGCCCTTGAGCCGGAATCCGACCACCGAAATCAGTTTCTTGAGGGCTGGCTCGCCGCAAGCGGGACAGTCGCTCAGTTCGGGGTCGCTGAGCTTCTGCATCGCTTCCAGCTCGTGGTTGCAGGACTGACAACGGTATTCGTAAATCGGCATGGCGCACCTCGCGGACGGGGAAAAACGATTGGGAAATCTAACACGGTTGTATGGGGATGACGGGTCGCGTTTTCAAGCCTTTCGCCAGACTTGGCCAGATTGCGGCTAAACTAAGCGACATGCTGTCACTTTACCGCCTATTGTTCATCTTCCTGCTCACCTTCGGGTCAGTCGCGTGCGATTCCGCCGCCGACCGGACGACGACCGTCGAATTCTGGGCGATGGGCCAGGAAGGTGAGCAGGTCAAGGCGCTGTTGCCGGAGTTCGAGCGCCGCCATCCGGGTGTTCGGGTGCGGGTCCAGCAAATCCCCTGGAGCGCGGCGCACGAAAAGTTGCTGACTGCTTACGCCGGCGACGCCATGCCCGACGCCTTCCAACTCGGCAACACCTGGATTCCCGAATTCGTGGCTTTGCGCGCCATCGAGCCGCTGGATGCGAGGTTAGGCACGTGGCCCGCCGAGGCGCTGGCCGATTATTTTCCCGGCATCCTCGCCACCAACCGGCTGGACGGCCATACCTTCGCCCTGCCCTGGTACGTCGATACCCGGCTGTTTTTTTATCGGACCGACGCGCTGGCCGCCGCCGGCTTTGTCGAGCCGCCCGCGACCTGGGACGAGTGGCTGCGGGCGATGCAAGCCCTCAAAACCCGCGACGCCGCGCGCTACGCCATCCTGCTGCCGATCAACGAATGGCAACTGCCGGTGATTCTGGCCTTGCAGCGCGGCGCGACCTTGCTGCGCGACCGCCATCAGTACGGCGACTTTCAAAATCCGCTGTTTCGCGAGGCGTTCGCCGTTTATCTGGAGCTGTTCGACCAAGGCTTGGCCCCGCCGGTCAGCAACACCCAAATGGCCAACCTCTATCAAGAATTCGCCAAGGGCACGTTCGCAATTTACGTCAGCGGCCCGTGGAACATCGGCGAGTTCGGGCGACGGTTGCCGGCCGACTTGCAACCGCATTGGAGCACCGCCGCCTTGCCGGGCTTGGACGATCAAACCGGGGCGTCGCTGGCCGGCGGCGCGAGTTTGGCGCTCAGCCGGACCTCGCCCCG
>DPWB01000213.1:887-10082 GCA_003527885.1 Candidatus Competibacteraceae bacterium | reverse complement strand
ACTGCGCAGGCTATCTCTCTCATCTTCAACCCTGTCTTGTTTTCAAGCAGAAGACGGCATACGAGATCTAGTACGGTCGCGTGGGCTCGGAGATGTGTATAAGAGACAGGGTTGACCGAGTTAATTCGGAAAAAGTGGCGGATCCAGACCATCGCCATGGGTTCGAGATAGCGGGCGCATTCGATGCCGCCGATATCGACCACCGACCAGCCGAAGCTTTTCAGCAAGTCCGTCACGGTCGCCTTGGCCTGATTGTCGTTGCCGCAAATGAACATGTCCGGTGGACCGCCGGGAAAGTCCGGCTTGAACATGTGCGGGCTGCCCACGATGTTGAAGGCCTTGACCACCCGTGAATAGGACAGCCAGCGCTGGATGTGCTCGCCGGCGGACTCGGTGTGGCCGACGGCGAGTTTCGGCGGGATACCGTCGGAAAAATCGAGCGGATTGATGGTATCGATCACGATTTTACCGGCCAGATTATCCGGGCCAGCCAATTGGATAGCGTTCTCCACGCCGGTCCAAACCGTACACAACACCGCCAGCTCACAAAAAGCGGCGGCTTCTTCCAACGTGCCGGCTGATGCTTTCGTGCCGGCTTTATTGACCCAATCCTTGATTTTTTCTTGAGCGGGGTCCCGCGAACCCATTTTCACGTCGTGGCCGAGCGTGGTGAAGCCGATGCCGAGAGCTTGGCCGACGTTGCCGGTGCCGAGAATGCCGATTTTCATGTTTCATCTCCTCAAGTTGTCAGAGTCAGTTTCTTAGATGGCGCTAACAGAAAATCGCTCTATAAGTCAGTATCTTTCGGTAAAATCGAAAACTTCAACTCGAAATCCGCGCACACAAAACGGCGCGGTGGATTCGGAGATTCACAGAAGAAACGCTTGACGATTGATTTCTTGCCGACAAGCGAAAAGCCCCTGCTGAAACGGGTTGAGTTGCGGTGTCTGCGGCGGAAGTTGTGGGATGGGATTTATGTCTTGCTGGCTGACGATGCGAGCCGACAAGTTGGTCTTCGTGATCGGTCGCGGTAGTGGCGCGGCCAGCAATTCGCCGAGATGGTTGGCGGCGGCGACGCGCGCGCCCATGTCAGGAATGGTTCCGTCCGATCGGCGGCAAAACCGGAGCAGGATGGTTTTGATGAGCGAGGTGTGATCGAACAAGGTATGAGAAACTTCGCCGCGCCTTACCCAGGGCGAAACGATGAAGGCCGGAACGCGGCAGCCATAGCGGCGGAAATCGGGCGAATCATCGGCGGCGGCGGGTGGCGGCACGTGATCGTAAAAACCGCCATGCTCGTCGTAAACGACGATCAGCAAGGTTTTTTCCCAGACCGTGCTTTTGAATAGGGCCTGATAAAGAGTATTGACCAATTGCTGCCCGGCGCGGAGATCGGCCGGCGCATGATCGTCGTTGGAATGACCGAAATCACCGAAATTGGCGAAATTGGGATCAATCCAGGAAACGGCGGCCAGATTGCCGGCGGCGGCATGGCTGAGAAAGTCCTCGGTCTCGAAGAGCGAGTGCTCCTCGAAGGAAAAGAATTGATGGGTGCGTCCCAGCCGATAACGGCTATCGACGAGCCGCAAGGTTGCAAAATCGTGGCAATACCAGCGCCACGGCACGTCCCGCGCATCCAGATGCCGCATCAGCGACGGTTCGCTGTAAAAGGGGCGTTCCTTGTTTTGGCGGCTGCCAGCAGCGTGGCCGGTCAGCGAATACAGCCGGTTGGGCCAAGTTTCTCCCGGCACCGAACTGAACCAGCGGTCGCAGATCGTGAATTCCCGCGCGAAGTAATCGTAAACCGGCAGATCGAAGCCGTTGTAATACCCCATGACACCACCGGGATTGGCGGGTTGACACATCCGCTCGAAATTGAGAACGAAGCCGCCGTTATTGTTGCTGAGCTGCTCATCGACACAGCCTCCCGCATGGCAAGGGTCCAGCTCGAACGCCGTGTTTTTCAGGTGGTGGACCCGATAAATCGTGCCGTCGCTGGATGGATTGAGCATATCGTGAGTCAGGCCATCGACATCGGTCCGGCCATTTTCCAGGCTCAAATAACCGAGCAAATGATCGAACGAGCGATTTTCCATCATGAGCACGACGATATGCTCGATCTTGTCAAGATTTGCCAAACCCTTATCGGCCATAAATCATAGCGCTCTGCTTCGCTGGAAGGTCGCCGGGTCGGAGAGAATCGGCGGCGGTGCACTGCAAAAGCCCCAGCAAGGCGATTAAAATGAGAAAAGCAAAAGGTGTAAATTCTGATTTGCACAAGTCTGGCGGGCGATCCATAATTTTCTACTCTCGAAATCTTGGAATGATTGCCGGATACCCGGACGGGACATCAAACACCGGAGGGTGAAACCAATCCGAGCTGCTGCACGATGCTCAAGCTGTCCGAATTGAACCAGCGTTCCGTGATTTTGCCGTCCACCACCCGAAACAGCGCGACGCCGTTCCAGGTCAATTCATTGCCGCTGGGAGCGACGCCAAGAAACTCTCCCTGGTGCGTGCAACGCATGGTTCCGCGCACGCCGACCAGTTCGCCGTCGGCGATGACATCGTGAAGCTGCACGTTGAGATTGGAAAGAAGGCTGCGAGCGCCCGTGACGCCCTGCTTTAAAGCCTCGCGCCCCTGCGGACTGCCAAACAAGGTTTCGCCGTGATCCCTGAAATCGGGCGCCATGATTTCATCCAACACGCTCACATTGCCCTGATTCATGACCTCCGCATAAAAGCGGCGGACGATGGTTTTGTTTGCTTCTGACATGATGGATTTCCCCGGAAGATAAAACGATTGGCGTGGCTCAATTCCCGTTCGGCCCGATTTCGGGAATCACGCCGAGATCACGCAGTTGCCCCATCACATCCATGTTGGCCCAGCGTTCGATAATTCGGCCCTCCGCGTTGAAGCGGTAAGTGGAAATACCGCGCCAAGTCGAAACCTTGCCGGTCGGAGCAATGCCCATGAACGGGCCTCGCTGGGTGCCGCGCCAGGACAGCAGACACACCACCGTATCGCCCTCCGCCACCAGTCCTTCCACGGTGGTATGCCCGTCGGGATAGGCGTTGATCACCCCTTGGACGCCGGCTTTAATCGCCGCACTACCTTCGATGCGTGGAAACAGGGTTTCGCCGTAATGCACGAAGTTGGGTTCCATCAATTCATCGACGACGGCGACCTTACCCTGATTGATGATTTCGTCGTAAAAACGAACGATGCTGGCCTTGTTTCTCTCTTCAACTGATGCCATTAGTCTTTGCTCCCCAGGCTGATGGATGATCCGGTGTCAGCCCGCTTGACCCTGAAAGCGCGGAACCCGACCGAGCTGCTGCATGACGCCCAGTTCGTCCTCGATCACCCAGCGTTCCGCCATCTTGCCGGCGCTGTTGAAGCGAATGATGGAACTGGCCGTCCAGTTCATCGGCTGGCGGGTCGCGGGCATTCCCATCCATTCGCCTTCCTGCGTGCCGTTGACTCGGACGTGCACCACGACCTTGTTGCCTTCGGCGAAAATCTGCTGGACCGTCGCGGTGGCGTCGGGATAAGCGGCCTTGAAGCGGGGAATCGCCTGCCGCAGCGCATCCCGGCCGTAGACCAGCGGGAACAGCGCGTCGCCGTGAGTGACGAATTCGGGAACCATTAATTCGTCGATAGCCGCCGGTAGCACCGAGGGGTCGCGGCTGCTCAGCGCCTCGAACAGGCGGCGGGTGGCGGCGATGTTGGCGGCGGTATCGACGGGCGGCGGGCCGCCCAGGCGGACCGGCGGGATCACGCCGAGCTGGGTCATCAAGCCCAGGGTGTCCCAAATGCCCCAGCCTTCGGTTTTTTTGCCGGCGGCGACGCGGTGGATGAGATGGCCGCTCAGGTTGAAAGACCGCCCCGTCGGCGGCAGCCCCCGAAAATCGCCGGTGTGCGTGCCGCGCACGGTGTAGCGGGTGGCGACCTTATCGCCTTCCGCGTACATCGCCTCAATCTGATAGCGAATGTCCGGGAACGCGCCGTGAATCGTGGCGATCCAGGTTTTGAACGCATCCAGACCGCGTACGGCCTCGCCGCTTTCCTGATGAAACAGGAAAGCGGCGGCGTACAGTTCGTCGATGACCGCGAGGTTGGCCGGATTCCAGCCTTCCTCGATGGCGCGGCGCACGATGCGCTTGTTCTGTTCCAATTGACTTTCTTGAGTCATGGTTCACCTCGGTTTATTGCTCGACCCATACCGACACGGAGCCGCCGTTGCAGCGGAACTCACCCCAGCCGTCCGCGCCGGCGACAATCGCGTCGCCGATGTTGTCGGTCGCGTCCAGAAATGCCCGGTTCGGGCGGTTGACGTTCATCCGCTTCGAGCCGCCCGGCCCGTCGCTGAGCAGCACCGCGATGGCGCGTGGATGGTCGGCATCGCCCGAGCGGGTCCAGCCGACCACATCGGGATGATCGAAGTAAGTGTTTTGCGCGCCGTAGGCGTGATCGCGCCGCACCGCTAACAGACGATCAAGCATCCGGCGATGTGACGGCTGGCCCGGCGCGCCGTAATAGTCGGGATAAAACAGGCAAGGCCGACCGCCTTCCCACAGCAAAATCAAGGCGTAGGCCAGCGGTTTGAACCAGCCCTGAATGGTCCTTTCGCGATAGGTGTCGTGGTTGTCGGTGAAGGTGACCGCCAGCGCCGGATCGCGTGCCAGCAAAGTGTCGTTCAGCAGGTTTCGCATATCGAAGTTGCCGCTGCCTTCGGACGCCGCCCGCAGGTTGAAATAGAGCGGGAAGTCGAACAGCGACATGCGCCGGCCGGTCTGATCGAGAAACCACTCCAGCGTGGCCAGATTGCCGGAAAAATACTCGCCGACCGCGAACAGCTCGCGGTCCGGGAAAGCCCCGCGCACGGCGTCCAGCCATTCGCTGAAGAAGGGGAACCGGATATGTTTGACGGCATCGAGCCGAAAGCCATCGATATTCAAACTGCGGACGATCCATTCGCCCCAGACGCGCAGTTCGTTGCACACCTCGGCGCTGCTCATGTCGAGATCGGCGAACATCAGGTAATCGAAGTTGCCGCGTTCGGGATCGACCGGCGTCTGAAATACCTTGTCGCGTAGCCGGAAGATCTCGCGCGCGCTGGTGCGCTGGTCGAAATCCACCGCGTCGAAGTGGAACCAATGCCACTTGAAGCTGGAATACGTATCGCCTCGACCGGGAAAGCTGAAGGAGGTCCAGACATCGATTTCGCGCGGCGGGCCGATCTCGATGTTGCGGTTGTCCTGAGAGACCGGTATGGCCGTCACCGCTTCGGTGGCGTCCGCGCCCGCCTTGTGGTTGAAGACGACGTCCAGATAAATCCGCAGGCCAGCGGCGTGCGCGGCGGCGATGGCCGCTTCCAGCTCCGCGCGGGTGCCGTACTTGGTGCGCACCGAGCCTTTTTGGTCGAACTCCCCCAAATCCCACAGATCGTAGAGTCCGTAGCCAACATCCGAATAACCCTCCCGCGCCTTGCACGGCGACGGCAGCCACAGCGCGGTGATCCCCGCTCGCGCCAGCTCTGAGGCATTACGCGCCATCTCGCCCCACAGCGTGCCATCGGCCGGGTAATCCCAGTAGAAGTACTGCATCAGAGTTTCGTTGGTCGCCATCGCTCAGCTTCCTGGGCCGCCGTCTCGAACGATCATTGCCGTTGGAACACCAGCACGCTGTTGGCCGGGAGGCGGGCGGACAACGCGCCGCCGGCGGACGTGATGGGGTCCGCATCGACCGAGCCGCCACCGCCGTAATCGGCGTCATCGCTGTTGAAGACCGGCCGCCAGCGCCCGTCGCCGATCCGCGCGTTTTGAATCCGGTAGCCGTCGGCGAACGGGCGGTTGTTGAGGCTGGCGAGCACCAGCAGTTCCTCGCCGCCGTCCCAGCGCCGGAAGGCCAGCACGCGGTTGGCGTCGTGGGCGTGCAGGATTTCGATATTGCGCGAGCGCAAGGCGGGGCGGGCGAGCCGCAGGCGGATCAGTTCCCGATAAAAGCGGAACAGGTCCGCCCCGGCTCCTTGCCGCAGCGCCGGAAAGTTTTCCCGGTGGTCGATGAAATCGTCGTAACGGTACGGTTCGGTCGCGCCGACTTCCTCGCCCATGAAGAACATCGGAATGCCCGGCCCCAGCAGGGTCAGGCCGGCGGCGACGCGGGCGCGGGCCTCGGCGTAGCGGCGGGTTTCCACGTTGTTCAGCGACGCGCCGTTCACCGCGACCACCAGGGTTCGCGCCGAATACACCCGCTGGCCGCCTTCCTCGTAATAGGAATTGCCGGCTTCGTCGTGCGATTCGTGATACACCACCTTGGCGTTGGCGCTGTCCGCCAGCGCGCCGGCGAAGCGACCCATCGCCAACGGCCGGTCGTCGCCGTAGCCGGCGAATTTGAGCAACCGGGCGCGGCTGGCGTCGTTCTGGGCGTCGCCGATCAGGTGATGGTAGAAATCCGCGTACCAAGTGGCGTCGAAGCCGAGGCCGCCTTGTTCGCTGGATTGCGTCACCGCCGCCCAGCCGGAATGATCCTCGGCGGTCAACAACACGTTCGGCTTGATCAGCTTGAGCGTCCGGGTCCACTCGCGCAGGAATTTCGCGCCGAAGGCCCGCGCGGCGTCGGCGGGCGCGCCGTTGGCGTGCAGGACCGCGTAAGAGTGGATCGAGGTGGTCTGATCGACCCGGAAGCCGTCGAGGTGGAATTCGCTGACCAGCATGGCCGCGCTGCTGATGAACAGCTTGCGCACGGTTTCTTCCCGGTAGCGCGGCGCGTAGCCGGTGGACATGTTGTCGATGTAGCCGCCGTGGCCGGCGGGCGTCTGTTGCGGGTTGCGCCGCGCCGCTGCTTCGTAGGCGGGGTAATCGCCGGGTCGTCCCTCGTACCAGTAGTAAATGTTGTTTTCGGGGACGGTGGCGTCGTAAGCCCACTGCGCCCGTTCGCCGTCGTGGGTGTAGTGGTTGTACACCACGTCCAGCAGCACGGCGATGCCGTGCCGGTGACATTCGCGCACGAAATGCTTGAATTGGTCGCGGCCGCCGCCGGCGTATTCGATGGCCAGAAAGTGCGAGGTGCCGTAGCCCCAGTTGGTCCAGCCCTCGAACTCGGAAGTCGGCATCAGTTCGACGCAGTTGATTCCGAGATCGGCCAGATAATCGAGCAGGCCGATGGCTTCCGCCAGCGTGCCGCGCGGAACCTGTCCCGCGCCCAGTCCGTCGATGTGCAGTTCGTAAATCACCAGATCGTCGATGCGGGTCGGCAGCGGCCGGTTCGGGTCGAACTCATCCCGCCAAAACTCCTCCCCGGCCACCCAATCGGTTTCCGGCCAGACCGGATTGCCGTCGGCGTCCAACTGGCGGAACGGCCGCACGATCCGTTCGGGATCGACCACTACCGAACAGCTTTTTGTCCCATCTAAATCTTGCCGGGTTCCGTTCCACGGCGCATCGCCGGGTTCGGGGGCGTCGGGGTTCTTGCCGCCGCCGCCGAGCTGGCAGCGGGAATAGAGGTCGGTGCGATAGGCGAGCGAGCCATCCTCGCGGGTGATGCGGAACAGATAAGGGCTATGGTCGAAGCCGGCGAAGCTCGCCAGTTCGGGCGCGTCGCCGACCTGGGTCGCCCAAATGCCATCCTCGGCGCGGTGCATCGGCAAGGTCGCCGTGACGCCTCGCCCGTCGTTCCAGATGTAGCCGCCCGCCGGCTCGCCGCGCACCAGTTCCACATCGCGCGCGTTCGGCGCCCACACCGCGAAACGGATGGCCGGCGCGGGCTGGCCGGCGGCATACAGCTTGTTCGCGCCGAGCCGGCGGCAGTGGGTCAGGTAGTAGCGTTCGGTCTGATCGGCGGCCCGCAGGGTGAAGGCGCGGTAGCGCTCGGTCGCGGCGGCCTCGCTGACCTCGGTCGGAATAGCCCAGGCATCGGCGCGTTGCGGCGTGTCCACCGTCACGCCCCAGCGGAAGCTTTGGCCGAGCTGGCTATCGTCGAGCTGAACCGTGGCCCGGAAGGCGGGACAGCCGTCCTCGGCGGTGAACGCCTCCATCGGGGTCGAACGCCACTGCTCCGACCGCAAGCCTTGCGCGTTCCAACTGCCCGACAATCGGGCGTTGCTCAGCAACGGTTGTCGCAAGCCGGTCAGATACTCGAACCGCACGGGAATCAATGCCATGAAAATCTCCCTCTCATCCTTCCGTTCAGTAGCGCGGCGGAAATCCGCTCAATCCGGCAGCGGGGGCGGGTTCTCCTGATCGGTGAAGCCCTGGGTCACCTGAAAAATGTTGCCTTCGGGGTCGGCCAGCCACACGCTGCGCCAGCCGGGAATGAAGGCGTCGAAACTCAGCGGCCCGAAGGTGATGCGCGCCGCATCGCCCATCGCTTTGATATGCGCGTCCACGTCATCCACCTGGAACGAGAAGTTGCGCACGCCGGGATACAGCAGCCCCTCGTTATTGGTGTCCGGCGACGCGGGCCGCGCGCCTTGGGCCGGGAACAGTTCCAGATACACGTCACCGCCGCGCAGAAACACGATTTGGCGGCCGTCCGGCAGGTCGATCGCGCGGGCGCGACGGAAGCCGAAATGCTGGCTGTAAAAGCGCTCGACGGTCGGAAGGTCGGTGCAATTCAGGGAAAGATGGTGAAAGGTCATCAACGGCTCCTCAGCGCTCGGCCTTGATCAGATCGGCGCATTTTTCGGCGACCATCAGAATGCCGGCGTGGCAGTTGCCGGACGGCACCGCCGGCATCACGCTGGCGTCCGCCACCCGCAATCCTTGCAGGCCATGCACGCGCAAGCCGGGGTCCACCACCGCCAGATCGTCCACGCCCATCTTGCAGGAACCGGCCTGGTGGTGGTACGAGTCGGCCCGTTGGCGCACGAACTCGCGCAGTTGCGCGTCGCTGCTGACGCCCGGTCCCGGCAGCACCTCGCCGGTCACCCATTCGGCAAAGGCGCGGGCGGCGAAAATCTCGCGCGAGCGCTTCACCGCGTCCACCAAGCGCTGGGTGTCTTCCTCGGTGCTCAGGTAGTTCGGGTTGACCAGCGGTTTGGCCAGGGGATCGGCGCTCGCCAGCCGCACCCAGCCGCGCGAGGTCGGCCGCACCACGCCGGGCAAGATGCTGACCGCGTTGGGGTTTTGCTGGCCGATGATGATGTCGAACGGCACGTGGACGAAGGCGATCTGGATGTCCGGCCCGCTTTG
>DPWB01000213.1:0-563 GCA_003527885.1 Candidatus Competibacteraceae bacterium | reverse complement strand
CCGGCCGCGCGGTGGTCTGGATCAAGCCGGTCAGAATGTGGTTGTGGAAGTTTTCGCCGACCCCCGGCAGCGCCGCCCGGATCGGGATGTTGAACTGACGCAGCGACTCCGGCTTACCGATGCCGGACAGCAGCAGCAGCTTGGGCGATTCGATCGCCCCGGCGCAGACCAGCACTTCCCGCTCCGCCCGCGCGGTTTGCAGGTTGCCGTGCTGGCTGTACTCGACCCCGACGCAGCGCCGGCTCTCGAACAGCAGCCGGGTGGCCTGGGCGTTGGCGCTCAAGGTGACGTTCGGGCGGGCCAGGGCGGGAAACAGATAACCTTCCCGCGCGCTACAGCGCTTGCCGTCGCGGATGTTGACGTGGTGCCAGCCGGTCCCTTCCATCCGGGGACCGTTGAAATCGTCCGTGGCCGGATAACCCAGTTCCCGGCAGGCGGCGATGAAGGCCGCCGAAGTCGGGTTCGGCTCGTGCAATCCGGCGTTCAGCAGCGAGATCGGACCACCTTTCCCGATCCACGGCCCGGTGCCATCTTCCTGGTCTTCCAGTTTTTGGAAGTAGGGC
>DPWB01000014.1:527-4303 GCA_003527885.1 Candidatus Competibacteraceae bacterium | reverse complement strand
TTGGTGTTGCGCGACAGGAACTGGCGGACGATGGAGGAGTGGGAGCATTGCAGTTCCACCCCGTCGAAACCACCCTCGCGGGTGTAGGCGGAGACCCGCGCGTAGCCCTGAATGATTTCTCGGATATCCTCATGTTCCACCGCCTTGGCGACTTCCCGAAACAGCGGATCGGCCAGCGCCGACGGCGCCCAGGCCGGCAGCCGGGTGAACATGCCGCTGCCCTGGCCGCCGTTATGGTTGATCTGGGCCAGAATCGGCACATCCTCGGCATGGACCGCCGCCGTAATCCGGCGGTAGTGGGGGATGACCTCGCGATGAAAGGCGTGGATCAATTTCTCGTAGGGATGATCGGTCGGGTGGGTGGATTGCTCCTCGGTGATGATCAGCCCGGCGCCGCCGCGCGCCCGTTCCCGGTAATAGAACAGATGGCGCTCGCTCGGCATGAAATCCTCGGCGTAGTTGGTCAAATGCGCCGAGAACACGATCCGGTTCTTGACCGTGAGGTTGCCGATCTTCATCGGCGTGAACAGCAGCCGTGATCGAGTGCTCATGTCATGCCTCCCGCCCGGCCCGATAGCCTTCCAGAATCGCTTGGGCGAGGTAGCGCGGAGCCACGCAGTCGCCGGCCCGGATCACCCGCAAACCGCTGGATTTAAGGGCGAAGTAGAGCTTTTCATCGGGCGTTTCCGGCGAAACGTCCACCACCAAGTCGATGGCGTCGAGCCGGATTTCCCGGCGGTCGAAGCGGTCGACGCCGACCACGCCGCCGGCGGTGACTTCCAAGGTTTCAAACTGTGGGCGGAACGCGATGCCGCGCGCGGCGGCGCGCTGGTTCCAGGCGGTCAATTCCAGCGAGGCGGTCAGCCGCTGGCCGACGAACATATCGCTGGTGACCACCTCGACCTGCCAGCCGCGTTCGGCCAGCCACTCGGTCACCGCCATGCCCACCGGATCGCCCAGGGTATCGAGCACCACCGCCCGACCCGGTTGCGGCGGCGCCTCGCCGCGCATGACCTGGCGGGGATTGACGACCGGCGCGGCGTCATCGAAGCGCACGCCGGCCTGTTGGCCGGGTTGTCCGCCGACCGCCACGATCACCGCGTCGGGCGATTCTCGCCGCACCAGCTCCTCGGTCGCCGCGACGCCGAAGCGCACCGACACGTCCAGTTTGCGAATTTGGGTTTCCAGCCAGTCGACCGCCAGCGCCAGCCGTTCGCGACCGGGAGCCATCGCCGCTAGCCGGAGTGCGCCGCCGAGTTGCTGGCTTTTTTCGTGGAGGGTGACGCGATGGCCGCGCAGGGCGGCGACCCGCGCCGCTTCCATCCCGGCCGGCCCACCACCCACGACCAGCACCCGATGGGGGGTGCGGGCGGGCGTCAGCGGCGCGAATTCGGGATCGTTCTCGTAACCGGCGGCGGGGTTGTTGGAACAGCTCAAGCGCGGGTTCTGGACCAGCCCGATGATGTTGTCCTGATTGGCGAGCAGACAGGGCCGAATGTCGTCGAGCTGGCCCTGGCGCAGTTTGGCCGGCAAGTCGGGATCGGCGATCAGCGCGCGGGTCATCTCCACGGCGTCGGCCTTGCCCTCGGTCACGATTTCCAAGGCCATCACCGGATCGACGATGCTGCCCTGAGCGAACACCGGCAGCGCCACCGCCGCCTTGATCGTGGCCGCCAGCGGGACGGCGAAACCGGGCGGTTGGTACAAACCGGGCCGGGTGATGTGACCGGTGTAGATGCTGCCGCTGGTGACGCTGATGAAGTCGAGCAGGCCATCGGCCGCCAGCAAACCGGCGATTTCGGCGGCGTCTTCGGGTTTGATGCCGGCCCAGGGCGCGTACTCGTCACCGGACAGCCGCAGACCGACGATCGGGTTGCGGCCGATCTCGTTGCGCACCGCCGCGATCACCTGACGGGCGAAGCGCAGCCGGTTGTCCAGCGCGCCGCCGTATTCGTCACCGCGCTGGTTGGTCAGCGGCGACAGGAATTGGCGGAGCAGGCTGTCCTGGCCGGCGTTGAGTTCGACGCCGTCCAGCCCGCCGTCGCTGGCGTGACGCGCCGCCTGGCGGAAGCCCTCGACCACGGCGGCGATGTCCTCAAGCTCCATCGCTTGCGGCAGTTCGCGACTGTTGACTTCCGGCACGGGGGATGGCCCCCACAGCGGTTGCTGCGAGTAGTGGCTGGTGCCTTGCATCCCGCTGTGGGTGAGATGCGCCAGCGCCAGCGCACCGTGGCGGTGGATGGCCTCCGCCACCCGTTGATAGCCTTCCACCACGGCGGGGTCATGGCCGAACACGGCGTATTCGTAGGGCCAGTCCGACGGGTGGACCACGCTGGCTTCCAGCACGATCAATCCCGCACCTCCCGCAGCGCGGGCTTCATAGTAGGCGGCGTGGCGCTCGGTCAGGCGGTTGCGGGTAGCGAAGTTGGTCTGATGGGCGGCGAACACGAATCGGTTCGGCGCGGTCTTGCCGCCCAGCTTCAATGGGGCGTACAGCGGGTCGAAGCGAGCGTCGGCGGGCGATTTCATGGCGATCCTCTCAAGCCGTCGCCGACTGATCGGCGGGTTGATAGATGCAATCGGGATCGGGCGCATCCAGCGGGCGGCCGGTGAAATGCTTGGCCGCGATGCAGCCGCCGTGGCAAAGCTTGTAGGCGTTGCAGCTCTGGCAGCCGCCGCCGACCTGCCACTCACGCAGATGGGCGAACAGGGTGGAATTGCGCCAGAGGTCGGTGAAGCCGCCCGGTTGGCGGACGTTGCCGGCGGCGAATTCCGGGGCCAGCAGGAACGGGCAGGCGTACACCTCGCCGACCGGATCGACGCAACAGACGATGCGCCCGGCCCCGCACAGGTTCAGCCCTTCCAGCGGCTGACCGTAGGCCGACAGGTGAAAGAACGAATCGCCGGTCAGCACGTCGCGATGGTTCAGCAACCACTGGTACAAGCCGCGATTCTGTTCGTGGGTCGGGCGCAGGTCGTACCAGACCTCGCCGCCGCGACCGGTCGGGCGCAGCCGGGTCAGGCGCAATTCGGCCCCGTGCTGTTGGGCCAAGGCGTACAGATCGTCGATCTGCGGGTAATTGTGCCGGGTGACCGTAGCGTTAATCTTGAAGGGAAAGCCGCGCCGCGCCAGCAGAGCCATGGCGTTCAGGGCGCGCTGGAACGAGCCGTCGCCGCGCACCGGATCGTTGGTCTCGGCGGTCGCGCCATCGACGCTGATTTGCACGTCCAGATAGTCGCGCGAGGCGATCCAAGCGGCCGCCTTCTCGTCGATCAGGGAGCCGTTGGTGCTGAATTTGACGCCGATCCCGCGCGCTAGGGCATAGTCCATCAGCTCGAAAAAATCCTTGCGGCTCATCGGCTCGCCGCCGCCGACGTTGATGTAAAACACCTTCATCTCCGCCCATTCGTCGATCAACCGCTTGGCTTCAACGGTGCTCAACTCGTCGGGGCGGCGGTGCCCCGATGAGGAGAGGCAGTGGACGCAGCGCAGGTTGCAGGCGTAGGTGATCTCCCAGGTCAGGCAGATCGGGGCGTCCAAACCTTGGCGAAAGAGGTCGTAGCTCATGGCGGCGCGTGTCCACTGTGGGTTGGGAAGCGCGGTCGCGCGCGGGAAGGCGCGCGGCTCGCTCGCGGGTCAGGCTTCGGCCGTGGTCGGGTCGATGCCGACTTTGATCTCGGAAATCTTGTTGGCCGGAAAGCCGCCCTGTTCGGCGTGCTGCTTCACCATCTCGGCGTTCGGGGCGATGTAGACGCAATAAATCTTGTCGTCGGTG
>DPWB01000014.1:0-217 GCA_003527885.1 Candidatus Competibacteraceae bacterium | reverse complement strand
ATCGGCGGGCGACAGCTTGCCCGCGCCGGGCAGTTCGCGTTCGATCAGATACTTGGGCATAACATTCTCCTTCGGTGAGCTTGTTCGGTCGTCAGTTGAGCTATAAAACGGCGCATAACTCGCTGGCCGGCAGCACCTTGGCGAACCAGCCGTCGAGCGAGGCGAGAAAAGCCGCTTGCACGCTTTCGGCGCTGTCTCTTATACACATCTCCGAGCC
>DPWB01000322.1:894-8711 GCA_003527885.1 Candidatus Competibacteraceae bacterium | reverse complement strand
ATAAGAGACAGGCGTGAGGCTACCCGCCAACCAGCGCAGTGTTCGCATCAAGGCACTCCCGATGATGGGTTATGAGGGGTGGCATATGGCCTCGCCCGGTTTGTGAAGCGGGGCGGCGAAGCGGTGGCTATGCCACAACATGCCTTCAATCAAGCTGGCGGCGAGCCTCATCATGACGCCTGATCATGAAGCGGCATGTCCTTTGCTTCTGGTAGAGAAGTATCACGGACGCGCCGTTTTTCCGGCGCTGGTCCGTCCCAATCAACGATCTGTTCGCGTCGGATACGGTTTCAGGAGTTGCGGAAATGGCCATCGGTTTCGAACGAGCCTTGAGCGTCCACAGCCAGGCGCTGGAAGTGCGCTCCCGTCGCGCCGAGATTTTGGCAGCCAATCTGGCTAACGCCGATACCCCCAATTATCAGGCCCGCGATCTGGATTTTAAAGCCACCCTGGCCGGTTTGCAGGGCCGGCAAGGAGCGCTTGAGGTGACCCACGCCGCGCACCTGCAAGCCAAGGGCGGCGCGCCGGGCGCGCCGCTGTACCGGACGCCGGCCCAGATGGCGATAGACGGTAACACGGTCGAGGAAGAACAGGAAAAAGCGGCCTTCGCCGACAACGCCTTGCGCTATCAGGCCAGCTTGCAGTTCATGGGCAACCGCGTGCAGGGCCTGCTGGCCGCCATCCGTGGAGAGTAATTGATGTCCTTGTTTAGAGTTTTCGATGTCTCGGGCTCGGCGTTGCGGGCGCAGACCGTGCGCCTCAACACCACCGCCAGCAACATGGCCAACACCGACAGCATCAGCAGCAGCACGGCCACCACCTATCGGGCGCGCCAGCCGGTGTTCGCGACGCAACTCGACGCCGCCGGAAATGAAGCCGAAGTGGCCGGCGTGGACGTGCTGGGCATCGTCGAGAGCCAAGCGCCGCTGCGGCGGGAGTATCGGCCGGACCATCCGCTCGCCGACCCGCAAGGCTATGTCAGTTTGCCGAACGTCAATCCGGTCGAGGAAATGGCCAACATGATCTCCGCGTCGCGCTCCTATCAGAGCAATGTGGAAGTGCTCAACACCTCCAAACAGATGCTGATGCGCACGCTGGCTTTGGGCGATTAACCGGGAAAAACACCATGACGACCACCTCCGGCGCCGGCATGAGCGGACTCGATTCGACGCTGTTCGACAGCATAAACGCCAGCTCGAAACCCAAGACCGACACCAAAAAAGCCAACGACCAAATGGATCAGGCGGATTTCCTGCGGCTGATGACCACGCAGCTCAAGAACCAAGACCCCACCAAGCCGCTCGACGGCCAGCAGTTCATGGCGCAACTGGCCCAGTTCAGCACCCTCAACGGCATCATCGAGATGAAGCAGTCGCTCGATACCCTCACCCAGTCGCTTCAGTCGATGAATACCTTGCAAGCGTCCAACCTGGTCGGCCATTCGGTGTTGATCGACGGCCAGAAAGCGTATCTCGACGCGGAAGGCCCCATCGCCGGGCGCGCCGACATCACCGAACCCGCCAACAAGGTCACGGTGGTCGTCACCGGTGCCGCGGGCAGCGAAATCCGGCGGATCGACCTGGGCGCGAAACCGAAAGGGTCGGTGGACTTTCGGTGGGACGGGCTGGACGGCAACGGCGCGCGGGTGGCTCCAGGTGTTTACACCTTCCGGGTGGAAGGGACGGTGGCCGACGGCAAGAGCAGCAGTTTCGACACGCAGCTCTGGGCCAAGGTCGACAGCGTCTCTTTCGGGCAAGCCGGGAAGGAGACCGCCCTAAGTCTCGCCGGCATCGGCAGCTACGGCCTCAGCCAGATCAAAGAAGTCCATTAGTCACACGCATCCGCAAGGAGATTGATAATGTCGTTTCGCACCGCCCTTACCGGGCTGAATGCCGCCAACGCCGACCTCGGTGTCATCAGCAACAACATCGCCAACAACAACACCACGGGCTTCAAGGAGTCCCGCGCCGAATTCGGCGACATCTTCTCGCTCAGCGATCTGGGTACGTCCACCCGCCGCAGCATCGGCACCGGCGTCAAGCTGAACGCCGTCACCCAGCAATTCAAGCAGGGCAACCTGGACACCACCGGCAATCCGCTGGATCTGGGCTTGGACGGCGAAGGCTTGTTCATGCTCCGGGACGGCGATGTGATGAAATACACCCGGGCCGGCGGTTTTGGGATCGATAAGGACGGCTATATCGTCAACAACACCGGCCAGCGGCTTCAGGGTTTCGCTTCCTTGGGGGACGCGGGCTTCGCCGCTCAGACCAGCGATATTTTTCTGGACACCAAGCAAAACGACGCCAAGGCCACTTCCAAAACGCTCTTTGGCATCAACTTGAATGCCGGCGACACCTCGCCGACGGTGACCCCCTTCGATTACGCCAATCCCAAAAGCTACAACTATTCCACCTCTTCAACGTTTTACGACAGCCAAGGCACCTCGCACACGCTGACGACCTACTTTGTCAAGGACTCCGGCGCGCCCAATAGCTGGACGGTCTATTACGGCGCCGATGGCAAGAATCCGCTAGGCGATCCCGCCGCCACGCCGCCGGTTGCGCCGGCCGTTACGCCTACCAACAACACCATCACCTTCGACACCAACGGCCAGATCGTCAAGACTCTGGATCACGACAGCGACCCCACCACACCCAACGTCTTCGACCCTCTCCCCATCACGGTCAATTTGACCGCTTTAAACCCCAACAGCGGCGCCACCACGCCGCTGGCCATGAGTCTGGATTTCACCGGCTCCACCCAGTTCGGCAGCAAATCCAGCACCAATTCGGTCACCCAGGACGGTTTTGCCAGCGGCCGGCTGGTGGGCGTGGATGTCGGCGAGGATGGCACCATCTTCGGTCGTTACAGCAACGGCCAGTCCAAGGCGCAGGCCATGGTCGCCCTGGCGAATTTCCGCAACAAGCAGGGTTTGAGTCCGGTCGGTGATGCGTCTTGGGTGCAGACCGCCGCCGCCGGCGAGGCGATCGTCGGCCAGCCCGGCACCTCCAGCCTGGGCCTGGTCCGCTCCGGCGCGCTGGAGCTGTCCAACGTCGAGCTGACCGAACAACTGGTCAAGATGATCAGCGCCCAGCGCAATTTCCAGGCGAACGCGCAGGTCATCAGCACCGCCGATCAGATGACCCAGACCCTGTTGCAAATCCGCTAAGTAACGGACCCGCGCCATGGACCGCATGTTGTATGTCGCGATGGCCGGCGCCCGGGAAACCCTGCGGGCGCAGGCGCTGGTCAGCCACAATCTGGCCAACGCCAACACGGTCGGCTTCCGCCAGGACATGGGCGATTTTCGCAGTATGCCGGTCTTTGGCGAACAGGGCTTGCCGACGCGGGTTTACGCCATGGCCGAGCGGCCGGGCGTGGATACCCGGCCCGGTCGGATCATGACCACCGGCCGCGATCTGGATGTCGCCATCCAGGGCGAAGGCTGGATCGCGGTGCAAGCGCCCGACGACGGCGAAGCCTACACCCGCGCCGGCGATTTGCAGGTGGACGCCAACGGCCTGCTGACCACGGCCAACGGCCGGCCGGTGCTGGGCAACGGCGGTCCCATCACCCTCCCGCCCGCCGAGAAAATCGAAATCGGCGCCGACGGCACCCTTTCCATCCGCCCGATCGGCGAAGGGCCGGCCAACATGGTGGCGGTGGATCGTATCAAGCTGGTCAAACCCGCCGACGGCGCGCTGTACAAGGAAGCCTCGGGCCTGATGCGCGCCAGCGACGGCCAGCCCGTTCCGGCGGATGCCGCGGTTCGGCTGCAAAACGGCGCGCTGGAAAGCAGCAACGTCAACCCCGCCGAAGCGCTGGTGAGCATGATCGAATCCGCCCGCCGGTTCGAATTGCAGGTCAAGATGATGAAGGTTGCGGAGGACAACTCCAGCAACACCAACCAACTGTTGCGTCTGGAATAGGAATAACCCTCATGACTTCAGCTTTGTGGATCGCCAAGACCGGTCTGGACGCCCAGCAGACCCGCATGTCGGTCATTTCCAACAACCTGGCCAACGTCAATACCACCGGCTTCAAACGTGGCCGCGCCCAGTTCGAGGATTTGCTGTATCAAAACGTGCGCCAGACCGGCGGCCAAAGCTCGCAAAACACTCAACTGCCGTCCGGGCTGATGCTGGGGACCGGGGTGCGCACGGTGTCCACCGCCAAGACCTTCACTCAGGGCAATCTGGTGCAAACCAGCAACGCGCTGGATATGGCCATCAACGGCCGGGGCTTCTTCCAGATTCAGATGCCCGACGGAACGGTGGCCTACACCCGCGACGGTTCGTTCCAGATGAATTCCGAAGGGCAGATCGTCACCTCCAACGGGTATTTGTTGCAGCCCGAAATCACGGTTCCCCCCAATACCCAAAGCATCACGGTCGGCAGCGACGGCACCATCAGCGCGCAGCTCGCCGGCCAGGTAGCCCCCAATCAGGTCGGCACCGTCCAGACCGTGGATTTCGTCAATCCCGCCGGCTTGCAGCCCATCGGCGATAACCTGTTTCTGGAATCGGCGGCCAGCGGCGCGCCCCAGGCCGGCAATCCCGGCGCTAACGGGCTAGGTCCGGTCTCGCAAGGTTCGCTGGAAACCTCCAACGTCAACGTGGTGGAAGAGCTGGTGGACATGATCGAAACCCAGCGCGCCTACGAAATGAATTCCAAGGCCATCGCCACCACCGACCAGATGCTGCAGTACGTCAACAACAACCTGTAAGCCGCCATGACCAAAGCCCCCGCCGCGCTTGCCCTGGTCGTCCTGTTGTCGGGATGCAGCGGTTTGGCGCCGCACTACGATTTCAAGCCGGTCACGCCGCAAGTCATGCCGCTGGCCGATCCGGTCGATCCGAGTTCCCGCCGGTCGGGCACGATTTATCAGGCCGGCGCCGACATGCGGCTGTTCGAGGACCGCACCGCGCGTCGGGTCGGCGACACCGTGGTGATTCGCCTGGTCGAGAAAACCGCCGCCACCAAGTCGGCGTCCACCAACGCCAGCAAGAAAAGCGAAATCGACATTCAGAACCCGACGGTGTTCGGCGTGCCGTTCGCGCTCGGTTCGGTCATGTTGGAAAACTCCGCCAACGGCGAGCGCAAGCTCGGCGGAGAGGGCTCCAGCGACCAGAGCAACAGCTTGACCGGCGACGTGTCGGCGGTGGTGGTCGGCGTTTATCCGAACGGCAACCTGGCCATTCGCGGCGAAAAGATGTTGACCCTCAATCAGGGCGAGGAAGTGGTGCAGATTTCCGGCGTCATCCGGCCCGAGGACATCGCCTCCGACAACACTATCCCCTCCAACCGGGTGGCCGACGCCAAGATCACCTACGCCGGCAACGGCGCGCTGGCGGACGCCAACACCATCGGCTGGTTCGGCCGGTTTTTCTTAAGCCCGCTGTGGCCGTTCTAGAGGCGGGACTCGGGATGGCTACGGTGCTGCGCCGTTTTACGCTGGGCCTGCTGCTGGTGTTGCTGGCGCAAGCTGCCCGGGCCGACCGCATCAAGGATTTGGCCACGGTCGCCGGCGTTCGCAACAATCAGCTGGTCGGCTACGGGCTGGTGGTCGGCCTGACCGGCACCGGCGATCAAACCACCCAGACCCCGTTCACGGTCAAGAGCCTGAAAAGCATGTTGTCCAATCTGGGCGTGACCATCCCGCCGGAAGTCAACCTGCAATTGAAGAACGTCGCGGCCGTGTCCTTGCAAGCCGAGCTGCCGCCGTTCGCCAAACCCGGTCAAACCATCGACGTGACCGTGGCCTCGATCGGCAACGCCAAGAGCCTGCGCGGCGGCAGCCTGCTGCTGGCCCCCTTGAAAGGCGCGGATGGCGCGGTCTATGCAATAGCCCAAGGTAACGTGGTCGTCGGCGGGCTGGGGGCCGAGGCGGGCGGGTCGAAAATCCTGGTCAACGTCCCCAGCGCCGGCCGGATCCCCAACGGCGCCACCGTGGAGCGTCAGGTTCCCGACACCTTTGCGAAGGACGGTCCCATCGTGCTGAATTTGCGGCAGGCCGATTTCACCACCGCCGAGCGCATCGTCGAAGCGGTCAACAAGGCGCTGGGCGGCGAGGTGGCGCAGGCGGTGGATGCCGCCTCGGTGCAGGTGCGCGGGCCGGCCGAGCGCAACCAGCGCGTCAGTCTGATCGCGGTGTTGGAGAATATCGAGGTGGTGCCGGCGCAAGGCGCGGCCAAGGTGATCGTCAACTCGCGCACCGGCACGGTGGTGATCGGCCAAAACGTCAAGGTCGGCCCGGCGGCGGTCTCGCACGGCAACATGACGGTCACGATCACCTCGGACCCGGTCGTCAGCCAGCCGGCCCCGATGTCGGGCGGTCAGACCGTGGTGGTGCCGAATGCTAATATTGCGGTCAACCAGGAAAAGAAACCGATGTTTCTGTTCAATCCCGGCGTCGCGTTGGACGATATCGTCCGGGCGGTCAACCAAGTCGGCGCCTCGCCCAGCGATCTGGTCGCCATCTTGGAAGCGCTGAAAGCGGCTGGCGCTCTCAAAGCCGAACTCATCGTGATCTGACGACCATGAACACCGCCAATTGGAAGATTCCGTCACTGCTGGGCGCCACCTTGTTGGCCGCTCTCGGGCTGCAAGCGGGCGCGATCAAGATGATGCTCAACTCGGCCAGTCCACCCGATCCACCAAACCTCGCGACAGCTCACCCGCGGGCCGCGCCCGTCAAGCCGGTCGTCCCGGCAGCCGCCGCGAACCTCGAACGGCATCCGGCGCAGCCAGCCAACCAGTCCGAGGAGCGCGCCGCCATCGAACCGATGCCTCCACCGACAACAGCGGCGCCCGCCGCCGTGGTGGCCGACCCACCCCATCTGATCGATCCGCCGCCGAAGCCCGAACCGGTCCGGCACGATGCGGCTCCTGAAACGTCTAAGTCCCCGACCGTCGCGCCGGCGGCGGCCCAGCCATCGGCCGAAGCGGCGCTGCTCGCCTCCGAAGCCAAGGCGCAAGCGAGCAACGGCCGTCCCGCCAGCAATTCACCGGCCGCCGCTGCGCCCGCCGCTCCGGCCGCGCCCTCGCCCGAGGTTAGCGCCGCGCCCGAACCTGCCGCCGAGGGCGATCTTCAAGATCCTGAATGGCTGAAAGCCCGTGATGCCAAGCATTACACCGTGCAGATTTACAGCGGCAAGAGCATGGACACGCTCAAGGCGATCGCGGCGGCGACGGCTTCGGCCGAACCGCAAGCCTATTACTCGACCGGCAGCCGGTCCGGGCCTTGGTATTCGCTGGTTACAGGGGATTATTCGGATGCTGCTTCGGCGCAAGCCGCCGCCGCCAAACTGACCGCCCGCTCGCCCACCATCAAGCCCTGGATCCGACGCTTCGAAGAGATTCAGGCCAAGCTGCGCTAAGGGACGGCCCATGGTCGCCGCGACAGACTCCGCCTTCGTCTACACGGACTTGAACGGCTTGGCCGGCTTGCGGCGACAGGCCCGGCAAAATTCGCCCGAGGCGGTCCGGGAAGCGGCCAAGCAGTTTGAAGCGGTGTTCGTCCAGATGATGCTGAAAAGTATGCGCGCCGCCAGCCCCAGCGACGGCGGCGGGCTGATGGACAACGATCAGACCCAGCTCTATCGCGAGATGTACGACCAGCAAATCGCGCTGAGCATGGCCCAGCAGGGTAAGTTGGGGCTGGCCGACACCATCGCCCGGCAGTTGGGTGGCGGCGAGGGCCTCACCCCGCCGGTGCGGCCGGTATCGCCGGAAATCGTCGGCGACCCGCTGGCCACCTTGCGGCAGGGGCAGCGCATCCGGTCGAACGTGGCGATGCCCGCCCAGAGCCAGAC
>DPWB01000322.1:0-786 GCA_003527885.1 Candidatus Competibacteraceae bacterium | reverse complement strand
CGCAAGATGTTAAAAAGAGCCGGGGCCCTCCCCCCGCCGGTGCGGCCGGTATCGCCGGAAATCGTCGGCGACCCGCTGGCCACCTTGCGGCAGGTGCAGCGCATCCGGTCGAACGTGGCGATGCCCGCCCAGAGCCAGACGCCGGCGGCGACGCTGAAACCCGCGACGGGCCAGAGCGAGGACGAGCCCTATCCGGTCAGCGATGCGCCGTTCAAACCCGGCTCGCCGGTGGCCTTCGTGCGGCGGATGTGGCCGCACGCCCAGGAAGCCGCCCGCCGCCTGGGCGTCGCGCCCGAAGTGCTGATCGCCCAGGCCGCCCACGAAACCGCCTGGGGCCGGTCGGTGCCGCGTTTCGCCGACGGCCGCACCAGCCACAATCTGTTCGGAATCAAGGCCAGCCGGGGCTGGGACGGCGAGCGGGTGGTCAATTCGACTTTCGAATTCGTCAACGGTGTGGCGGTGCGCCAGATGGACGGTTTCCGGGCTTACCCGTCCTACGCCGACAGCTTCAACGATTACGTGCGGTTCTTGCAGGTCAACCCGCGCTATAAGGACGCGCTGGGCTCGGTGCAGGACGGTTCCGCCTACCTGCGAGAACTGCAGCGGGCCGGTTACGCCACCGATCCGGGTTATGCCCGAAAGATTCTGGGGCTGATGAACGGCCCGGCCTTCGATGAAGCGCTGGAAACCCTAAAGTCGGCGAGTTCCCGGCCGATATCCAATGTGAAGGGGTAGCCTCCCATGTTCGGCGGCGCCCGTCACGCCAGGTCTTGAGGGCCAAAGGAG
>DPWB01000005.1 GCA_003527885.1 Candidatus Competibacteraceae bacterium | reverse complement strand
GGGCAACGCCGCCATTTGGTTCTATCCGACGAACAATCCCAGCTACGAGCTGTTTCTGTGCCTGATGCTGGTCGGCGTAAGTACGGCCGCGCTCCCCATGCAGGCCCCACTGGCGGGAGCGTTTGCCCTCTATGCCAGCCCCATCGTCTTACTCCTCAGCCTGATTTTCGTGCTCAAGGGCCAATCCATCTACTCGATCATCGCCATCGCCGCCCTGCTAGAACTTTACACCTGGATTTCCAGCGCCAACCGCTATCGGCTCAACCTCGCCGACAGCCAGCGCTTTCGCTTCGAGAACGAAGCGCTGGTCAAGAACCTGACCGCTTCGAAAGAAGCGGCGCTGGCGGCCAAACACGAAGCCGACTCGGCCAACCGCGCCAAAAGCGTATTTTTGGCCAACATGAGCCATGAAATCCGCACGCCCATGAACGCCATTCTCGGATTGACTCATCTGGGCCTGGAGGCGCCACCGGAAAAACAGCACGAATACCTGAATAAAATCACTGATTCCGCCGGATTGCTATTGAACATCCTCAACGACATCCTCGATTTTTCCAAGATCGAGGCCGGCCAAATCTCTCTGGAAAGCGTGGATTTCGACCTGCATCACGTCATGGAGCATTTGGATAGCATCATCGGCGCGCAGGCCCGGGAAAAACAGCTCGACTTCACGATCCGAATCGACCCCAAAGCGCCCCGCTATCTCCAGGGCGATCCGCTCCGGCTGGAGCAGGTGCTGATGAATTTGGCCAGCAATGCCGTCAAATTCACGGAACGCGGCGGCGTGACGGCGCATGTCGCCGTTGAAGCGGAGTCCGCCGAAAACGTCGTGCTGCGTTATTCCGTTGCCGATACCGGCATCGGCCTGACTTCAGAGCAGCAACGACGCTTGTTTCAGGCCTTTTCACAGGCGGACTCCTCAACCACCCGAAAGTATGGCGGCACCGGCTTGGGTCTGGCCATTTCCAAGCGGTTGGTCGAGTTGATGGGTGGTGAGATTTGTGTGAACAGCGAATACGGCCGGGGCAGCACCTTCCATTTTTCGGCGACTTTCACGCGGTTGGAAGATCAGACCGGCGAACACCTCGCCCGAACCGGCGTGCGATCCACCGTCGCCCAAGCCGATCTCGACCGCCTGTGCGGGGCGCGCGTCCTGGTCGCCGAGGACAACGCCATCAACCAGCAAATCATCCGGGAGCTGTTGGAGAAAGCGCACCTCGAAGTGACCTTGAGCGAAAACGGGCTGAAAGCCATCGTTACGGCGTGCGAACGAGACTTCGACGTGATTCTGATGGATATTCAAATGCCGGTGATGGACGGACTCCAGGCGACGCGGAAACTCCGAAAAATCCCGCGTTTCAAGGACACGCCGATCATCGCCCTGACCGCCAACGTGTTTCAGACGGATATCGAACACTGTAGCGCCGCCGGTATGAACGACCACATCGGCAAGCCCATCAAGGTCGATGAGCTGTTCACCAAACTGGCGCGAGCGCTTTGCAACTCGGGCTTCCAGTCCGCCGACCGCACGCCGCGCCCGCCCGAAAAGCCGGCATCCGCCCCCCCCACGCCGACGGCGCCGCTCCCCGTACCCGCCGTGCTGGATATTGCCACCGCGCTCGGTCGGCTCGGCAACAACGAGGCGCTGCTGAAAAAACTGCTCGCTTTGTTCCGTCAGACCGAAGCCGATACCCTGCAACGCATCCGACAAGCGTTGGCCGCTGGCGATAGGACACTCGCGCATCGGCTGGCCCATACCTTGAAGTCCACCGCTGGCACGGTGGGCGCGAACCGGCTCCAAGCGGCGGCGCGCGCGGCCGAACAAGGACTTTTGAACTCGGCTGGGCCCAGCGAGCAGTCATGGGCGGAACTGGATGACGCCCATGCCGAAGTGATGGCCGAGCTCGAAACACTCGATTCGTCCAGAGAGCGGCACTGAACGTGGGCGACCGGCCAACCCGAGCGCCGGCCCCCACCGCCCGCCCAGCTACTTGCGCACGCGCAGCAATCCGCTCAAACCGTGTTCGTCAAGAAAAGCGTTGGCGCGCTTGCGGATGGCGGCGGCGTTGTCGGAGGCCATGACTTCCGCCAACAACTCGCGGGCCGCGTCGTAGCCGATACTGCGAATCATCCACTTGATCTTGAGGACGCTGCCCAGGTTCATGCTCAAACTGTTGACACCCATCGCCAGCAGCAGCAAGGCCGACGCTGGATCGCCCGCCATTTCGCCGCAAATACCGATCGGTCGTCCGGCGGCCTGCCCGCGCTCCACGACATGGCGGATAGCCGCCAACACGGCGGGGTGCAACGGGTCGTACAGCTTGGCGACCCGGTCGTTGTTGCGGTCCACCGCCAACAGATACTGAGTCAGATCGTTGCTGCCGACCGAGGCGAAATCCACCATTTGGATCAAGGTATCGATCTGGTAAACCGCCGAGGGCACCTCCACCATGATGCCGACGCGCGGATTTTTGACCGCCACGCCTCCCTCCCGCAACTCGGCCCGCGCGCAGTGCAGCAATTCCAGCGCGTCGCGCAATTCGCCGACGCTGCTGATCATCGGAAACAGGATCGACAAATTGGAATAAACCGTCCCGGCCCGCAGCATCGCCCGCAACTGCGACTTGAACAGATCGGGCTGATCCAGGCTGATGCGAATGCCGCGCCAACCCAGAAACGGGTTTTGTTCGACGATGGGGAAATACGGTAGCGGTTTGTCGCCCCCCACATCCAAGGTGCGCATGACCACGGGGTGCGGGTGCATCATGCCCAAAACCCGGGTATAGATGGTGGTCTGCTCCTCCTCGTCCGGAAAGCGGTCGCGCAGGAAAAAGTGCAGCTCCGAGCGGTATAAGCCAACGCCCTCCACCCCGCTGTTGCGGGCGGCGGCGATGTCGGCGAACAGCCCGGAATTGGCGTGGAGCTCCAGCCGGCGCCCGTCCACGGTTTCCGCCGGCAGATCGCGCAAGTATTGCAAATCCCGAGAAAGCTTGGCTTCCTCGGCGATCAGCTTCACATATTCCTGGCGCAGCGCCGGGCTGGGCTGGATGCAAACCCGCATCGTGTAGCCGTCCACCACGACCTCGCGCCCATCCAGGCGGCCGGGCGGCAGATTGCTGACGCCGAACACCGCCGGTATGCCCAGACCGCGCGACAGCAGGGCGACATGAGAAGTGCCGGTGCCGCGCACCGAGACCAAGCCCTTCAATTTCTCGGTCGGCACGTCCAGCAACTGGGAAACGCCGATCTCCTCCCCCATCAAGATCGTGTTGTCGGGATAGCTGCGCTCCGTCACTTGATCGGTTTTCAAGCGATCCAGCAGCCGCTGTCCGAGATCCAGAATATCGGCGGAGCGCTCTTTCAAATAGGGATCGTCCATCTCCGCGAAGATATCGGCGTACTCAAAGACGGTGGCCCGCAAGGCGCCCGGCGCCCAATTGCCGGCCTGGATCCGATCCAGGGTGCCGTTGACCAAACTGTCGCTGCTCAACAGCAGGGCATAAGCGTCGAACAGCGCCCGGTCGCCGGCCGACAGCAACAGCCGCATCCGCTCGCTGACCCGCTGCAATTCGGCCAGCTCCGCCGCCACCGCCTGGCGAAAGTTCGCCGCCTCGGCTTCGGTATTCTCGATGTCCTTATCGGGCACCCGGTCCAGCGCGGTGGCCGGAAACACCACCACCGCCTCGCCGAGCGCCAGGCCACGCGCGCTGGCCGTCCCTTCCAAAAACAGCGTGCTCGACAAGGCGTCGCCGTCGCACCGCTCCAGCGCCTGGCGGATTTCCGCTTGGTTGATGCACCCGGCCAATTGCGCGGCCAAGGCCATCAGAAACGATTCTTCGTCGGAGGTGTACTTGCGCTGCTCGCGCTGTTGCGCCACCAACACCCCCAATACCCGGCGCCGGCGGATGATCGGCACGCCGATAAAGCCGTGAAACGGCGCTTCGCCGGTAGCGGCGATATAACGGAACGCGGGGTGGGCCGGGGCGTTTTCGATGTTGACCGGTTCGGCCCGGCTGGCCGCCAAGCCGGTGAGGCCCTGCTCGAATTTCAGTCGGACCTTGCCGATCGCGCCGGGGCGCAGGCCGTCGGTGGCCATCAAGACATGCTCGCGGCGGGCGTGATCGCTGATGTAAACCGAGCACACGTCGGTATGGATGGCGGCCTTGACCTGGGTGACGGTCAAATTGAGCGCTTCACTCAGATCGCGGGTGGCGTTGATGTCCTGAACGATGCGCCGCAGGGTATCCAGCATGGAACCATCCTCAATAGGCGACAGGCAGCGAAGCGGAAACGGCTGACGCCGGGATCAGCGGCGCGGCCCGAACACCGTCGAGCGCGACGACCGGCCATCGTCCAAGGCGGCGACGGGAGCCGGGTGCTCCAAGGCCGGCGCGACCGGGATCGAGCCTGGAACTTCCAAGCGCCGGATCGAAATGACCATCCGGGTAATGACCGGATGCTGGGAGGTCTCCACCCGCCGCAGCGGCAGGATGACCGGCTGCCTGGGCGCCGCCGCCGGGGTCGATCCCGGTTTTCGCCCCACGGCGGCGCCGGCCGCGCTCGCCGCAATACGACCGGCCGGCAGGGGCGGAGAAGTTTTTTCGAGCGGCCCGAGCCCCCTTCCTCCCGTCGCACCGCGGAGCGCGGTTGCCGACTTCGCGGCGGCCATTCCCGGCTGGTAGAGGGCCACCAACAGCGGCGCCAGCTCGCGCAGCGCCCGCCAGTAAACATGGCGTTTGAACGGCACCACCGCCCGCAGCGGATACCAATAATCCACCCATTCCCAATGATCGAACTCGGGTCGTTCGGACAAATCCAGCCGTACCGCGTCCTCTTTTCCCAGCATCCGCAGCAAAAACCAGACCTGCTTCTGGCCGATGCAGGGCGGCCTGCCGCCCTGACGGACCAAATGCTTGGGCAACCGGTAGCGCAGCCAACCCTTGGTGCAGCCGATCACCTGCACGTGCTCCGGGCGCAGGCCGACCTCTTCGGCCAGTTCGCGAAACATGGCCTGCTCGGGCGACTCATCCCGCTGGATGCCACCCTGGGGAAACTGCCAGGACCGTTGCCCGATCCGTCTCGCCCAGAACAAGCGCCCCTGTTCGTTGCACAGGATGATGCCGACGTTAAGCCGATAACCCTCCGAGTCGATCACGGTGAAACCAATAGGTTGAAATTAACGTTCTCACAATATTTTTTCATAACAAACCACTTTTCGCCATGATACACGCATCGGCTTCGCCCGAGGCGCCCAATCCAACGGCAGCCTATCATTAAGGGGCTAGCCCGGCCGGCTAACGGCGGTCATCAGACCGGCCGCCACCGCCGAGCTGACAACCCGCCCTCAAGGAGCTCACGATGCGTCGCTTGCCTTGCCTGTCCGTTCTGTTGGCGCTGCTGCTGTCCCCGAGCGCCGGCGCGCTTGAAGATATGGCCCTTGCCGTGCCGGCGGCTCAATACCTGCAAGCGATCCGCGAAAGCCGCGACGCTGGCGGCCAGCCGGGCGCTGCACTACTGCAACAGGCGGAGCAGCAAGCGCGCCAGAAAAACTGGACCGCCGCCGTCGCCGGTTACGAAACCGCCATCGCCGCCGGCGCCGACCAAACCCCGACCTGGCTGAGCCTGAGCCAGATGTGGCAAGCGAAGGCGGAATCGGACAAGAACAATAATGAAGAAACCCGCAAACGCCCGCAGGAACGGACCTTGCAATCCGCTTGGAACGCCTTGCAGGCCGCGCGCATCCCGCACGAACGCGCCCGCGCGCTGTTCCGGTTGGGCGAGCTGTACGATCGCGACAAAGAACCCAAGAAGGCCATCGCCGCCTTTCGCGAAGCGCTGGAGCTGGAAGACAGCCCCCGCATCGCCAAGCGCTACCGGGAACTGGTCGACGCCAACGCTTTTCAGATCAAGGGCGTCGAGGTCGAATCCGACAGCGCGTTGCCGAAAATCTGTCTCAAGTTCTCCGACGATCTCGCCAAGGGGCGGCAGTTGCATTACGAGGATTATCTGGTCATCCAACCGGCTATCCAGCCGGTGGCCAGCGCCCAGGGACAACAGCTTTGCGTCGAGGGCGTCAGTCACGGCCAGAGTTACACCCTCAACGCGCGGGCCGGCATCCCTTCGGCGACGGGCGAGAAAACCCGCGCCGCCCAAGATTTCACCGTCCGGGTCGAAGACCGCAAGCCGACGCTGGGCTTTCGCGGCGCCAGCTACGTGCTGCCGAAAAGCGGCGGCCAGCAACTGCCGCTGGTCAGCGTCAACCTCGACTCGGCACGGTTGCGCGTGCTACGCATCAACGACCGCAATCTGTTACAGCAAATACAAAGCCGTCGCATCAGCCGGCTTTTGGACGGCAGCGACCTCCAGGATATCAGCCAGCAGTCCGGGGAGCTGGTCTGGGAGGGAACCCTGACGCTGGCCGGCGGCGAACGCAATCAGGAAACCACCACCGCCATCCCGGTCAGCGACATTCTGCGCGACCCGCAGCCGGGCATTTACATCGCCGCCGCCGAACCGATCAAGGTAGACCCGGACGGCGACCAGGATCGGGCCACCCAATGGCTGGTCGTCTCCGACATCGGTCTGTTTACCCTGCGCGGCGGCGACGGCCTGCACGTTTTCGCGCGCTCGCTGGCCACCACCCGACCGCTGGCCAAACTGGAATTGCGCCTGTACGCCCGCAATAACAGCGAATTGGGCAAGGCGTTGACCGACGAGAACGGCTATGTCCGCTTCGACCCCGGTCTGTTGCGCGCCGACGGCGGCCGCGAACCG
>DPWB01000215.1 GCA_003527885.1 Candidatus Competibacteraceae bacterium | reverse complement strand
GCCGTGTGCGTGAGACGGGCGCGGCCGGGTCGGCCCGGCCAGGCAGCGAACAGCGCGGATCGGCGCCCCTGAGACCAGGGTAAAATCGGTAGCGCCGCGGCCAATGGGCATGTGCAGCGGCAAATCACGATTGGTGCAGATCGCCGATACTGCCAATTGCCGCAAGTTGGCTTGATAGGGAGCCTCATCGGCATCCACCAGAGCCAGATAAATTTCACTACCGACATAGCTAGAGCGCGGCCCAACCCGCCGTTGATGGCCGGATAGTAAACGCGGTAACCGGTGAACCGTGTAATAGGCTCGCTGCTGTCGTTGGCTGATTTGGTCGTAGCTGGCATAGAACGGCAGAAACTCCTGTTCTTCCCCTTCTGCACCGATCCCGGTCACGCTGGTAACCTGGTAAACCTCAAAATCCATCGGTCGAGTGCGATCCGGCAAGACATGGTGCTCCGCCACCTGATCGCTCAGATGGATGCGATCAGCCCGCTTGGGAAATAGATTGACGGCCGGTGTGCAAAAGAGGGCGAAATTCTCCGCCGCCACCACATTTTCTAAGGCGGGGTCGGCTCGATTCAGCAGGATCAGCAATTCTAATTCGTTCTCGCTACAGCGGCGCGTCGCCCGCGTCAAGCCGTTCAGTTCGACGAACAGATAGCGCTGCGGAAAGGCAAAATACTCGTGCAACAACCGATAGCCCTGAAACGAGGGCGCCGTGCAGGGCAGCAACGCCTGCTCGTCCTCGAAACCAAAACGCCGCAGGTGTTCTTTTCCGATCAGTTCGTGCCAGGGGGCAGGTCGCTGGCCTGGTCTCGCTACCAGCATGACTGCGTTACCCAGCAGTTGCTCGTAGAGGCGGGCCGGTACCGTGTCGCTACCGTGCAGAAAAATTGGCAAACGCTCCAGACCCAGCTTGTCGAATGTCAGGCCCGGCAATGTGGTGCGTAACCGCAGCCGGAGACCGGCACGAACCTTGGGTAAATCCGGCAGATCCAGGTGCGCAATCGGCTCCTTGCCGGCGAAATACTGGGCTTCGGTGACTTCCAGCGGCCACAGAGTCACCTCGTGGGCTGTCCGGTACTCACATGGGGTCTGCTCGTCCTTACCCAGCAAGCCAAGCAACTCGTTACCCCTGGGCACCACGAAGCCTTGTGCCAGCGAACCTTCGGTCGGCTCTGGGCGGAATTGCGCAACCAGCATTGAAGGCGTTGGCGCTAGAAAGTGCGGGTAGATAATCTCCAACAAATGCTGGGTAAAGCGCGGAAACTCATCATCCATTTTAAGTTGCACGCGCGCTGCCAGGAAACTGAAGCCTTCGAGCAAGCGTTCAACATAGGGGTCCGCGCACTCGAACCCTTCTAAACCGAGCCGACCAGCGATTTTGGGAAATTCACGAGCGAACTCACCGCCCATTTCGCGCAGGTGCTGAAGTTCGCGGTTGTAATAGTCAAGCAGACGCGGATTCATGGTCGAAGTGGCTAGAGTTTACGAGCTAATGCGGCCGTGCTTGGCCGGCTTCCTCGATTTTGGCCTGGCCATTTTCCAGGTCGATCTCGGTGCGCAAATACAACTGCAACGGCAAGGGCTGCGCCCACAGATCACCTTCGATCTCGAAGCTGAGCGCATTGCGGCCCATGGTTTCCCCGAGAGACGCACGGACGCGCAGGGACTGGCGCAGGATGCGCGGCTCAAAATCAATCAGCACCTGGCGCAAAGTTTTCTCCAGCATAACGACATCCAAACCGTGAACCATCATTCCCGCCAAAGCGGGTAAGCCGAAATTCACAACGGAGCGGGCCGCGAAAGGATAGCGTTCGATCTCCTCGCTCATGGGCATACAACTGGAGTTCAACAGCCAACCGAGATCGCGCAAGACACACTCTCGCAGCCGATTGGTGGACAGTACCCGCTTATCACGGGATTCCTGCTGATGCTCAGGCTCATCATCGGTCAGCCGATCCAGCAGCGAAGGCTGCAAACGCTCCTTGGGGGTCAGCTCAGCCATCGCCGCTGGCTACCTCTGGAGCGATTTGGTCGGTGGGATCTTGATCGACGACCAATTCAATGCGGCGCACATCCAGCAGCGGATAATCATCCACGTCGGTCGCCAACATACGCTGTCCGAGGCCAAGGGCATGACCTTCACCAGCTAGCCATTCGGTCTTGCGGCCCAGTTGCACCAGCGGATCAGCACTGTTTTCAGAAGCAGGGTAACGCGCCGGGATCAAGCCAACCGTCTCGCCGCCATTGGCCCAAGTAAAGTGGACCGGCGCCCAAACGTAATCACGCAAGTCAGCAGGCCGTTCGAGCGTAACGATATGAATACGCTGGAAAGGAATCCAATAATAACGGCCGTTAACAATAGCTTCCAGCATCGGTCCCAGCCGAGGATCGGCGTCGGCGATCCAGCCAAACGGGCGCTCATCAACCACCCCGGCGGTCTCCATGGCCGCTGCGAAGGCGCGTTCGCGCACCGCTTGCGCCTCGGCCTGATGACCGGCGGCGTCTAAGCTCAGTCCTTCAATCAATAAGGCGACCCACGGCTCAGGGTCGCCGAAAATCAACGGCGAGCGCCGACCGGCGAAGACCTCCGCCCGCAACCGCTCGCACTGAATGGCTTCGCGATAGGTGCGCACCATCGGCAGGGTGGTCGCGTCCATCTCCGCCAATACCCCCAACTGATTGAGGGCGCGCTCCCACTGGCCCAGCACGGCCAGTAGTTGAAATAAAAAAACCCGCAGTTTGGCATCGGCGGGCGCCTTACGGATCTCGGCTTGCAGGGACTGCAACGCCTCGTGCGGGCGACCTTGACGCAGCAATTCACGCGCCTGGGCAGCATCGTGCATGGCTAAAGTTTCTCCATCGGACCAACAGCGGGCTACAACCCAAGAAAGCCAGCGAGGGATAGGAAGGCGGTAAAGCCTTTCCCATCCCCCTGAACCAACTTACTTCTTGACGTTTTCTGCAATGTCGAAGGTGAACTTCGGCTTTTCGCCCTCGCCACCGTCTGGCTTTTGCTCGGTGTAATTCACTTCCACCTTAGCAAAGTTCAGGCTGACGTTTTCCGTAAGCCGATCCTCGCCACCCGAACCACCGGTCGAATACGAGGTGATCAGCACCTGGGTCATCTTAATGGTCATATAGGTCATGGGCTTATCGCCCGCCTTGCGCAGAATCAGCGTGGCTTCCTCATAGTGCTTGCCGGTTGAGCAGCGGCCCATGATGTCCGGTGAGGCTTTATCGACATATTTGGTGAGCGACATATCCTGCACGTTCACCTTGCCCGACCCCGAACCGCCACCAACATGGCCAGAACCCGCCTGGCTCAAACCCCAACTCCAGGCCAGAACATCGATTTTGCCCTTGTGCTCACCGTCCCGCGACTCACCTTTGATACCTTTGATCTCTAAGAAAATGTCAACGGCCATTTTGCTCTACTCCTCAATCAGATCACTGTTTAATGAACATCCGGCGGATGTCCCCTCGGTCACAACTTAACATTCGGTCAACATCTCACATTCGCTGAAGGATCAACACGCTTTGGGTTTTCCGCTGAATGTGACCATCTTCCGAGGTATTCATTTGCACTATCCGTGCCACTATTGAAATCACCTTTTCCAGACTTATTTGCAACGATTAACCTCACTTCAGCACCCACTTCACGCCAAAATGAACCGATGCAAACCACTCTGAACCGGCTCACTCGTCTTGGCGCGAACGAGCGAACCGGTATCGGTTAACCGCCGCCCTTGGCGGAAGGCAGCTTGGAAACCAACCGTAGCGATACGGTCAAGCCTTCCAACTGGTAGTGGGGCCGTAGGAAGAATTTCGAGGTGTAATAGCCCGGATTGCCCTCCACTTCCGAAACCACCACCTCCGCCGCCGACAGCGGATATTTCGCTTTGGTCTCCTCACCCACCGCTTCCGGATTGCTGACCACATAGTTCCTGATCCACGAGTTCAGCCAGGACTGCATTTCATCACGTTCCTTGAAGGAGCCGATCTTGTCCCGCACCATGCACTTCAAATAGTGGGCAAAGCGACACACCGCAAACAGATAAGGCAAACGGGCTGACAGGTTGGCGTTGGCGGTGGCGTCGGGGTCATTGTACTCCGTCGGCTTTTGCAACGACTGGGCGCCGATAAAGGCGGCAAAGTCGGTGTTTTTCTTATGGATCAACGGCATGAAGCCATTTTTGGCCAGCTCCGCCTCGCGGCGGTCGCTAATGGCGATCTCCGTCGGACACTTCATATCCACCCCGCCATCATCGGTTGGGAAGGTATGGGTCGGGAGATTTTCCACCGCCCCGCCGGATTCCACGCCGCGAATCCGCGTACACCAACCATACATCTTGAAGGCCATATTGATATTGGTCGCCATGGCATAGGCCGAATTGGCCCAGGTGTACTTGCTGTGATCCGCTCCTTCCACGTCCTCTTCGAAATCGAACTCTTCAACCGGGTCGGATTTCGCTCCATAAGGGCGTCGCGCCAGGAACCGGGGCATCGCCAGTCCGAGATAACGGGAGTCCTCGGATTCACGCAAAGACCGCCAGGCGGCATACTCCGGTGTCTGGAAGATCTTGGTTAGATCGCGCGGATTGCTCAGCTCCTGCCAAGAATCCATCTGCATGGTCGTCGGCGAGGCGGCCGCCAGAAACGGGCAATGCGCGGCAGCGCCAATCTGGGCCATGCCTTGTAGCAGCTCGACATCGGCTGGCCCATGATCGAAGTAGTAATCCCCGACCAGACAACCGAACGGTTCGCCACCGAATTGCCCATATTCTTCTTCGTAGATTTTCTTGAAGATCGGGCTTTGATCCCACGCCGTACCCTTGTACTTCCGCAAGGTTTTGTGCAATTCCTTTTTGGAGATGTTCATCACCCGAATCTTGAGCATCTCGTCGGTTTCGGTGTTGTTGACCAGATGGTGCAACCCACGCCAAGCGCTCTCAACCTGTTGAAAATCCGGATTATGCATGATCAAGTTGAGCTGCTCGCTCAACTTGCGGTCGAGAGCGGCAATCATTGACTCGATGGACTTGATCACGTCCTTCGAGATGAGTGTCGTATCTTGCAAGGCTTGTTCGGCCAGGGTACGGACAGCATTCTCGACCGCTTCCTTGGCCTGGTCCGACTTGGGTTTGAACTCGCGCTGTAAAAGCGAGGCAAAGTCGCCGGTTTCAAGCGTTTGGACCGCCGCTGCGGACTGAACCTGATCACTGGAACTGGTTTCGGCCATGGCTCATTACTCCTCGGCGGGTTTTTCGCTGCTCTGGGGCTTGGGGGCCGCCGCCAGCGATTGCAGCAAGGTCGGATCGTTGAGAACCTTAGCCATCAATTCCTCGGCGCCCGTCTTACCGTCCATGTAGGTCATCAGATTAGACAGTTGCTGGCGCGCTTGCAGCAGCTTGTTCAAGGCATCGACCTTGCGCGCGACCGCCGCCGGGGAAAAATCATCCATGCTCTCAAAGGTAAGATCCACGCTTAGTTCCCCTTCACCGGTCAAGGTGTTAGGAACCCGAAATGCCGCACGCGGTTTCATCGCTTTCATGCGGCTATCGAAGTTGTCCACATCAATTTCCAGAAACTTCCGATCCGCCACTGGCGCCAGGGGATCGACCGGCTTACCGGACAAATCCGCCATCACACCCATCACGAACGGTAACTGGACCTTTTTCTCGGAACCGTACACTTCCACGTCGTACTCGATCTGTACACGCGGTGCCCGGTTGCGGGCAATAAATTTCTGACTGCTCATCGCCATCGGAATATCACCTCATCAATCGCTGGAAAAATGATTGGCCATGGCTCTGAAAGCCTAGCTGACCCACGGTTAATTACTACTGTCCTGATCCTGAAGACCCAAAATCAGGATGGCCTGCTCGGCGCCGCCAGGCGCAAGGTCGTTTAGAATCGACATAAAGTCTTTGGCCACTAACCTCTTCGCCCGTTTCAACAAAAACGGTACCGGACTGGACGGTTCGTGCCGCTCAAAATAATCGGCGATTCGATCCAGCATGCGTACTGCATCTTCTCGACTGCCGATTTCGCCGACGACCAAACGCTGGGCGCCAGACGTTGCTGAACCGGACAGCAGCGATCCTTCCTCAGTCGCATCAGCGGCAGAAGTGTCACTGACCAGGCCAGCTCCCCGCCGTTGCAAATGTTCGGCCAATACCTGCCGCATCTCCTTTAGGACATCGGTCAAAGCGCTCATATCGGGCGCCTGGCTGACACCGACTTGCTCAGTTAAAACGACTTCGATCCGCTGAGTCCGCTCGATGGCCGCTGTCACAGTGCCAGCGGTGGCTTGCAGCGCTTCAAGATCGGCCTCCTGAAACGCCCCATCGACCGCAGCTCGGGTCGGTTCACCTTCCTGATCGTTAGACCCCACGGGGATCAGCGCGCCGCTGGCCACCTGGATATCCCGCAGATTGAGCCGTCCGAAGGCACGGGTGCTGACCAGCGGCGTCTCCCGCAAACCGCGCAAGGTGGTTTCCGGATCGCAGAGCGCCACAATGGTATTGACCCGCAGCATGGGATCGTTGCCGTCATCGGGATCAAGCCGTGGGTGAACGCCCTCCCAAAAGCGTTCCAGTAACCCCTGTACCAGGCTGAGGCCGTCGGCGAAACCCGGCAAACCGTCCGTGTGGAGGGATGCCCTAGCCAAATAGACCGCCACCCGCAAATCTCGGGTGCGCTCCAGTAGACTCAAGGCACTTTTCCGAACACTCCGCCAGTCCGGTGGCTCAGCGGGAATGACGGTATCGCCGTATTGGCGCTCCGGGGTCTCCTGCGCCAGCTTTTCCATCGCCACGAACTCAGGATCGTATTCAAGATCATCACCACATAGCGCATCGGGCGCGATCTCGCTCAACAGCGCCTCGACATCCAGCACACTCATCGTCGCCTCCTTCCTCGCAAACCCTGAAGATTTCAAGTATAGCGGCGCTGAGCGCTATTACCCGGCTGGCCACAGACTCGGTTACAATCGGTCGCAACCAATCCGACGGACTCCGCCCGGTATAGTTGTTGCAATTCATCTGCCAACGGAACGTGGGCCATGCCTCTGAAATTAACCATCACTAGCTATCAGCGGCTCTCTCCCGACCAGGAAGCCAGCAAAACCCTGGATTGCGGGTCGCTTACCATCGGCCGCGCGGCTCAAAGCGATTGGGTGCTGCAAGACCCGGAACGCATTCTGTCCAAACTGCACGGCATCGTGGAATATAAAGAGGGAGCCTATTTCCTCACCGACCGGAGCCAGAACGGTATTTTTCACAACGACGACGCCGAGCGGATGCCGAAGAATCAGGCCATCCGCATCAACGATGGCGACCGTTTCACCTTGGGCGAGTACGAAATCGCGGCTACGTTCCAAAACGAGGCTGACAGTTTTTCAGAAACCGGTTCCGAAGGGCCGTCCACCGATCTCCTGCCACCCGGTTCTGACTTGTTCGGCCTGCCGACTCCGCCAGTCGATGAACCAACCCCGGTCCGGGTTGAGCGTGCGTCGCCTATCGATCCGGTGCCTTTTAATGATCTTCTGTCTGGAGAACATGTTGGCGGCGGATTTCAGTACTCGGCCAGAGCCGTTCCCGGTACTGCCGCGACTGCACGGCCACCGGATTTATCAGCGCCGGAGCGGGTCAATTTCGAGCTGCCCTCGCTGATTTCTCGCCCGCAGCTCGGCAAAGAGCATCCCAGACCCCCTTTGCTGCCCGAAGCCGCACCGACAGACCCGGTGCCCGCCTCGGTGTTTGAAAAGCCATCGGATAGCCTGAGTCTGCCTGAGCCTGCCGCAAACAGCGCCCAGCCACCGGCCATTTCCCCCTTAATACCACCGGAAAGCGTGCAAGACATAGCGCAAGGCATAGCGCACGAATCGCCGGCCGATCTGGCCAGACCGACATCCGAACCCCTTATTCCCGAAGATTGGTGGAGTCAGCCGCCCGCTGCGCCGCTCAGCCCGACACCGATTCCGCCCCTCGCCCCGTCCGCGATTCCAGCGCAATCACCGCCACCGAGGATCGCTCCAGCCAGCCAGCCCTCGCCGGCCCTTCCCGTTGCAGCCCCGCAGCAAGCCCCGCCCAGCCTGCCGGCTTCGGCCGCTGCCGTCGCACCCAGTACACCCCGTGCGGACATTTTGTTGCGCGCCTTTTGCGAAGGAGCGGGTTTGCCACACTTGAAGCTGACCGAAGAGCAGATGCACCGCATAATGGTCAACCTGGGCGGGATGCTGCGGGAAACCGTGCGAGGCTTGATGGAAATCCTGCTTGCCCGCAGCGACATCAAGGGTGAATTCCAGTTGGACCGCACCAGCATGGGGCCTATCGATAACAACCCGTTAAAAACTCCGCCCGGTCGCCCCCCATTAAGCCCGGAAGAAGTGATGGTGCTGCTGCTGGTTGGCCAAAAAGATGCTTACATGTTACCGGTGCAAGCGGTTCGTGAAGGCTTCGACGATATCAAAGCCCACCAACTGGCGGTCGTGGCCGGCATCCAGGCCGCTTTGACCCGTTTATTGCAACGCTTTGACCCGGACAACCTGGAAACCCGTCTTGAACAAAGCGTACTCGACAATCTCTGGCCCGCTAATCGGAAAGCGAAATATTGGGATTTATTCACTACCGAATATGAGGCCATCGCTCACGAAGCCGAGGATGATTTCAAGAAGCTGTTTGGCGATGAATTCGCTCGTGCCTACGAAAACCAGTTGCGCCTTTAGTGGCCGCTCCGGGTGTGGCATCGGCTTTTGGCCGGCGATTTCAATGCTAGGCTTAAACGATGTCCGTCACTCCCCAGTCAACCCAGCGCTGAAACGAGCAAGATGCCCATGAGTTGGTACAGCAAAGTGGTATGGTCGGAAGGCATGTTCCTGCGACCTCAGCATTTCCAGCAGCAGGACCGTTATCTGGAAGCCTTCGTCCGGCAATCCTGTAGCCCGTTGCGCCCTTACGGTTGGGGTGTGACTGAGTTGGCGCTGGATCGGGAAACGCTGGCCCTCGGTAAAGTCGCCATCACCTCAGCCAAGGGCCTGTTACCGGACGGTACCCCATTCAGCATTCCCGACCACGACCCGCCACCCGTACCGCTTGACATCGACGCGACCGCCCGCGATGTCCGGGTCATATTGGCTCTACCCTTGCGCCGCACCGGCATGGCCGATGTGGAGCGTGGCGAGCAGGCCGATACGGCGGCCCGTTATCGCGCCACCGCCCATGAAGTGCGCGATAACAACATCGACACGGCCAACAACAGCGCCTTTGTCGAAACCGGCGACCCCCGCTTGCGGTTATTTCCCGATAGCAAGGACTTGAGCGAATATACCGGTATCGGTATCGCGCGTGTGGTCGAAAAGCGGCCTGATCAGAAGATCGTCCTTGACGAGCACTACCTGCCGCCCTGCCTGGACTGCCGTGGCGTGCCGGTTTTGCAAGGTTTCGTCGCCGAGTTGCTCGGCCTGCTGCACCAACGCGGTGACGCATTGGCTGACCGAGTGGTCGGCGGCGGCACCGCCCGCGCAGCGGCATTGGACTTGGCCCAGTTTATGCGTCTGCAAGCCGTTAACCGTTTCGAACCGCTCTTCGCCCATCTAACCATCATGCAGGGTTTACACCCCGAAATGTTTTACCAAATCGCCCTGCAAATGGCTGGGGAGATGGCCACTTTCACAGATAAAGTGAAACGTCGGCCGCCGCCCTTTCCGGCTTATGATCATGATGATTTGCAGAAAACCTTTGCGCCGATCATGCAGGAGCTACGACGCTCACTGAGCCTGGAGGAAGTGGATGCCGCCATCCAGATCCCTCTGGAAGAACGCCAGTTTGGTATCCGTGTCGGCATCATTACCGACCGGGAAAAACCGTTGCTCACCAAGGCCAACTTTATTCTGGCGGTTCGGGCCGACCTAGCCGCCGAGGTGGTGCGCTCTCGTTTCCCCCCTCAACTCAAGATTGGCCCGGTCGAACTGATTGCCAAACTCATCAACCATCATTTACCCGGTATCGGCGTCAGCGCGCTGCCGGTGGCGCCGCGCGAGATCCCTTATCGAGCGGACTTCATCTATTTCCGGCTTGATCGCAACAGTGAATTTTGGAAACAACTGCTCAATTCGGGCGGTTTCGCCTTTTTCGTCGGCGGTGAATTCCCTGGGTTGGAAATGGTTTTCTGGGCCATCAAAGAGTAGCCGACTGTGACCATCGACGATCCGTTTGCGACGTCTGACGAAGATACCAGCCGCACGATCATCCGGCCAGCACCGGGTGGCCGCCGACCTGGCCGCAGTACACCGCCACCGCGCCCACCGTCGGTCAGTGCGCCAGAAGACGTGACCGTCGCCGGTGGCGTTGGCTTGAACCCACTGGAAGCCGCCGCCGCGCCGCTCCTGAGCTTGATCACACGCCTGAAAAACACTTCCACACATCCCGATCCTGAGCAGTTGCGCCAGCGGATGATTGAGGAACTGAAAACCTTTACCGCCCAGGCCCGCAATGCGGGTATTGATGAAAAAACCACCTTTCGCGCCCGCTATGTGCTCTGCACCACGCTCGATGAAGTGGTTCTGAACACGCCCTGGGGCCGAGCCAGCCAGTGGAGCGAAAACAGCCTGCTGATCACCTTCCATAATGAAGCCTGGGGCGGTGAAAAGTTTTTCGAGTTGCTGGATTCCGTCGTCCAGGACCCGCGCAAGAATCTCTATCTGCTGGAATTGATGTATTTGTGCCTAGCCTTCGGCATCCAGGGGCGCTACAAGCTGCTAGAAAACGGTCGCGGCCGGCTGGAAGAGCAGCGGGAGCGCACGTATAACGCCATCCGCAGCGCGCGCGGCGAGTTCGAGCGCGACTTATCGCCACACTGGCGCGGGGTGCTCGACCAACGCAATCCGCTGATCCGCTACGTCCCACTCTGGGTGGTGGCGGGCGTCGCCGCCGCTTTGCTGCTGTTGGCTTACGCGCTGTTTAACTGGTCGCTCAACAAAGCCTCCGATCCGGTGCTTGCCGCGCTCGCTGACATCCGTGGCCAAACCATGGCCACTGTGCGGCGCGGCGGGGTTACTGCCACCGCCGCTGCTGTCAAAATCGATCCAGGTTTTGCAGCGGCCAGCCAACGAATACGCGCTTTTCTAGAGCCTCAAGTGCAGCAAGGGCTGGTGAAAGTGATCGAAGAACCCCAGCAAACCACCATCCGCATCCGTGGCGATGGGCTGTTCGAATCCGGCAAAGCCGAGGTCAAGGCCACCTTACAAGGGTTGCTACAACAAATCGGTGCTGAGTTCGCCAAGGTGCAAGGCCGGGTTCTGGTGACGGGTCACAGCGATAATGTGCCGATCCGCACCCTGCAATTCCCCTCCAACTGGCATCTATCAAAAGCCCGCGCCGACAGCGTGGTGCAAATCCTGGCGTCTGCCGGCAATAACCCCAACCGCTTCATCAGCGAAGGTCGTGCCGACACGCAACCCGTGGTTGCCAACGATAATCCGCAGAATCGAGCGCTCAACCGGCGGGTTGATATCGTCCTGCTCGCGCGCGTCAATTAGGTCAAGGGCCATGAAGAAGATCCTGAATTTTCTCAAAAATCCTTGGCTGATCGGCATCACCGGCTTTCTCGCCGTCGGCGCGCTGATCTGGTATCTAGGCCCGCTGATCTCAGTAGCCGGCAGCTCGCCGCTGGCTACCGATCTGGGCCGTGTCGCCACCATCCTGGCCTTTGGCGGCTCGATGGCGATCTACAAGGTCGTCTACTACGTCCAAACGTTACGCAGCAACCGCGACATGCTGGCGGATCTGGCCGGTCAGGCCGGTCAGGCTGGCCAATCAGGTGGCGGCGGTGCGGGATCGGCCGACGACAGCGCCGCCCGCGAACAACAGCAAAAAAAGAAAGAGCAAGAAGCCGCCTCGGCCGAAGAAATCTCCACGCTCAAGCAAGGACTCGATGAAGCCCTGGGCGTGCTGAAAAAGACCCGGCTGGGCGGTAAAACCGGACGCGGGCAATATCTTTACCAGCTACCGTGGTACATCATCATCGGCCCGCCCGGCTCTGGCAAAACCACCGCACTGATCAATTCCGGCCTGCGCTTTCCGCTCGGTGCCGGCAAGGTGCGCGGCGTGGGCGGCACCCGCAACTGCGACTGGTGGTTCACCGACGAGGCCGTCCTGCTGGACACCGCCGGCCGCTACACCACCCAAGACAGCCACGAGGATATAGACCGGGCCGCTTGGCGCGGCTTTTTGGATCTCTTGAAGAAACACCGCCGCCGCCGCCCCATCAACGGCGCGTTCATCGCCATCAGCCTCGCCGACCTGATGCAGCAGCGCGAAGAGGAACGCGAGGCGCAGGCGCTGGCCATCAAGCAGCGGGTGCAGGAACTGCACGAGCATTTCGGCATCCGCTTCCCGATTTACGTGCTGTTCACCAAGGCCGACCTGATCGCCGGCTTCGTCGAATTCTTCGCCGATCTCGGCAAGGAAGAGCGGGATCAGGTCTGGGGTTTGACCCTGCCGATGGATGACCCCACCGACCCCGAAGGGGTGGTCCAACAGTTCAGCGCCGAAATCGAGCTGCTGGAACAGCGGTTGAACGACCGCTTGGTGGAGCGCTTGCAGGACGAGCGCGACCCGCAGCGGCGCGACCTGATTTACACCTTCCCCCAGCAGTTCGGCTCACTGAAACCGATGGCCGAGCGCTTCCTCAAGGAGGTGTTCCGGCCCAGCCGCTTCGAGGAGCGCGTCCTGCTGCGCGGCGTCTATTTCACCAGCGGCACCCAGGAAGGCACCCCGATCGACCGGCTGATGAGCGCGCTGGCCAACACCTTCGGCTTGCGCCGGCAGCTGTCGAGCGCCTTTTCGGGCAAAGGCCGCAGCTACTTCATCACCCGCCTGTTGCGCGAGGTGATCTTTCCCGAATCCGGGCTCGCCGGCGCCAACCTGAAGGTGGAGCGCTGGCGGGCCTGGATCCAACGCGGGGCTTATGCCGCCGCCCTGCTGATCACCGCGGCGGCGGCGGCGCTGTGGCTGACCAGCTACGCCCGCAACGAGATGTACGTGCGCGCGGTGGAAAAACAGCGGCTCGAAGTCGCCCGGCAGCTCCAGGTTTTATCCCCCGACCAAACCGACCCGGTCGCCACCCTACCCTTGCTGGACGCCGCCCGCGCCATCCCCGGCGGCTACAGCGACCGCGACGCCAGCAAGCCCTGGCTGATGGGCTTTGGGCTCTATCAGGGCGACAAGCTCGGCGGCGAGGCGCAGGCGATCTACCAGCGTCTGCTCGGCCAAGCCCTGCTACCCCGTATCATCCTGCGCATGGAAGAACGGCTACGCCAGAACGCCGCCAACCCCGCCGCGCTGTACGACACGCTCAAGGTCTATCTGATGATGGACGACACCGAGCATTTCGACGCCAAAACCGTCAGAAGCTGGCTGGAACAGGAATGGCAGACCCATCTGCCCCGCAACATCAGCCGGGAACAGCGCGATCACCTGATCGCCCATCTCGATGCGCTGCTGGAACAAGCGCCCCTGAAATCGCCCATCGCCCTGGACAACGCCCTGATCCAGAGCAGCCGCACCCTGTTGAACCAGATCCCCCTGGCCCAACGGGTCTACGAGCGACTCAAGCGTGACCAGCGGCAAGCCGGCGACCCACCGGAGCTCGGCCTGACCGCCGCCGCCGGCCCGGACGCCCCCCGCGTCTTCGACCGCAAGAGCGGCCAGCCGCTGAATGGCGGCATACCCGGTTTGTATACCTATAACGGCTATTACCATTTTTTTTTAAACGCTGCCGACGAGCGATCTAGTGTAGATCTCGGTGGTCGCCGTATCATTAAAAAAAAAAAACAATAAAAAG
>DPWB01000264.1 GCA_003527885.1 Candidatus Competibacteraceae bacterium | reverse complement strand
ACGCCCGCTTGCGCGCCATTTCCTCAAGAAACGGCAGCAGCCGGGTTTTATCGGCGATCCGATCCACCTTGTTGACCGCCAGCACCACCGGTCCCGGAAAATCCGCCAGCCGGGCCAGAACCGCCTCATCTTCCTCCAGCCAGCGCAGCGCCTCGACGAGCCATACCGCGACATCGACATACCCCAACACGCTCGCCGCCGCCCGGTTCAGATAGCGGTTCATCGCCCGTTTTTCCTGGCGGTGCAAGCCTGGGGTGTCCACATAGACGATCTGCGCCTCCGCCAAGGTCTGGATGCCGAGGATCACGTGCCGGGTGGTTTGCGGTTTCGGAGAGGTGATGCTGATTTTTTGGCCGATCAACCGGTTCAGCAGAGTCGATTTGCCGACGTTGGGGCGCCCCAGCAGCGCGGCGTAACCGGCGCGGCCCACCGCCGTCACCGGATCAGCTCCAGCATTTGCCGGGCCGCTTCCTGCTCCGCCTTGCGCCGGCTGCTACCCGTCGCCACCGCGTGCGCTTCGGCCACCGAGCACTCCACCGTAAAACTTTGCGCGTGCGGCTCCCCGCGAATTTCCAGCACGTTGTAGACCGGCAGCGGGTGCTGGCGGGCTTGGAGGTGCTCTTGCAAGCGGGTTTTGGGGTCTTTCAGTTCGCCAGCGCTGGTCAGCCGCGCCAAATGATCCTCATAAAGCTGCAAAATCAACTGGCGACAAGCCGTCAACCCCCCATCCAGATACACCGCCCCGAAGACCGCTTCCAAGGTATCCGACAAAATCGACTCGCGCCGGAACCCGCCGCTTTTGAGCTCTCCTGCGCCAAGCCGCAGCCAGTCCCCCAACTTCAGGCCGCGCGCCAGCTCCGCCAGTGTTTCGCCCTTCACCAAACTGGCCCGCAACCGGCTCAGCTCGCCTTCGCTGGCCTTGGCGTAGTGCTCGAAGAGATATTCGGCAATGACCATGCTCAATAAAGCGTCACCCAGAAATTCCAGCCGCTCGTTGTTGCGCGCCGAGGCGCTGCGGTGGGTGAGCGCCGCTTCCAGCAACTCCGGTCGCTGGAAGCGATAGCCCAAACTGGCGCACAACAGGGAGACCGGAGGGCTCACGGATTCAACGGAACCGCTTCGTTGACCTTGAGCACGACGAACAATTTATAAAACAGCTCCCGCTCGTCGTTGTACACCAGATCGATCACCCGGCCGTTGCGCTCGTTGCGGATTTTGAGATCACGAGCGTTGATGTTATTGACATAACCGATATCGAAGCGTTTTTGTATGGCGTTTTGGATGTCCAGGGTGCTCATCTGCGCCAATTGCGGCTCCTTGCGGATGCTCTCGATGGTCGATTTGATGGAATAATATTGGATGTACATCGGAATCACCTTCATGCCGACCAACGCGACGAAGGCGATCGCGACGATCAACAACAACATGCCGATCACGGTCATGCCGCGCTGCCGATCCGCTCGTTCGCGCTTGCTCAACTGGCTCGCCCTTATCATCATAAAATCCCCCTCATTCAATCATTCAATACTATTCCCGACCCGGCCAAACCGAAAGGTCCAAGTCCAGGGTTGCCACCATACCCCATCCCAGTTCATCCAGATGAAAAAAGCCTTGCCGATCAGATTCTGTTCGGGCAACACGCCCCAGAACCGGCTGTCGGCGCTGTTGTCGCGGTTGTCGCCCATCACAAAATAGTGGCTGGCTGGCACTTGAAAGGTCCAGGAGACCGTCCCGTCGGGTTCCCGGTGGAATTGCAGCCCGGACCAGTAACCCGGCGCCCCCCAACGACTGTTGGCCAGCATCTGGACCCGGTGCGCGACCGCGCCCAACCGTTCGGTGAACTGGCGGTAACCCGGTTCGGCGGGGTCTTCGGCTTGCGGGCTCAACGGCGCCGGCTGGCCGTTGATGAATAGCTGGTTGCCGCGATAGTCCAACCGATCGCCGGGCAAACCGACCACCCGCTTGATGTAGGCCACGGACGGTTCGAGCGGGTAACGGAAAACCACCACGTCTCCGCGCGCCGGTTGGCCGTTGCCGGCCACCTTGGTGTTGAGCACCGGCAACCGCAGACCATAAGCGAATTTGTTGACCATAATGAAATCGCCGGTGAGCAAGGTCGGCACCATCGATTCGGAAGGAATCCGAAACGGTTCCACCAAAAACGACCGTAAAAGCAGCACCGCCAGGATAACCGGGAAAAACGACTTCGATAAATCCACGTACCACGGCAGCGCGCTCGAAGCCGATGGCGTCTTTGCCGTTTCCGCGGGCTCTCCGGCGCGAACGCGGCGCGGCGCCAACACCAGGGCGTCCAGCAACCAAATGCCGCCGGTGAGTAAGGTCAGCACCACCAGAACGGCGGCAAAATCAATATTCATGGCTGTAATGATCCGATGACAAGACCCGAAATCCTTAGGAGTTTTTTTCCATTTGCAGCACGGCCAGGAACGCGTCCTGCGGGATTTCCACCTTGCCGACCTGCTTCATGCGCTTCTTGCCCGCTTTCTGCTTTTCCAACAGCTTGCGCTTGCGGCTCACGTCGCCGCCGTAGCACTTCGCCAACACGTTCTTGCGCAGCGCCTTGACGGTGGTGCGAGCGATGATCTGGCTGCCGATGGCGGCCTGGATGGCGACCTCGAACATCTGCTGCGGGATCAGTTGTTTGAGCTTGACCGCCAAATCGTGGCCCCGGCGCTGCGCCTGCTCGCGGTGTACGATGACCGACAGCGAATCCACCCGCTCGCCGTTGATCAACACATCCAGCTTGACCAGGGGCGCGGCCTGAAAACGCTCGAAGCTGTACTCGAACGAGGCAAAGCCGCGACTGACCGATTTCAGGCGGTCGAAGAAATCCATGACCACCTCGCTCATCGGCAGCTCGAAACTCAACTGCACCTGCCCGCCCGCATAATGGATATCCCGCTGCGCGCCGCGCTTTTCGATGCACAGCGTGATGATCGCGCCGAGATAATCCTGCGGGGTGAGGATGTGCGCGACGATGACCGGTTCGCGGATTTCGGCGATTTCATTGGCCGGCGGCAACTTGGCCGGATTGTCGATCTCGAACACCTCATCCCCGGTGGTCAACACCTCGTACACCACGGTCGGCGCGGTGGTCACCAGATCGAGATTGTATTCCCGCTCCAGCCGCTCCTGAACGATTTCCATGTGCAGCAAGCCCAGAAAACCGCAGCGGAAACCGAACCCCATCGCTTGCGAGGTTTCCGGTTCGAAGTGCAGTGAAGAATCGTTCAGGCGAAGTTTTTGCAGCGCTTCCCGCAAGTCGCCGAAATCGTCCGAGTCGACCGGGAACAAGCCGGCGAACACCCGCGGTTGCACCTTCTGAAAGCCCGGCAGCGGGGCCGAGGCGGGCCGATCCGCGCCGGTGAAGGTGTCGCCGACCGGCGCGCCGTCGATGTCCTTGATCCCGGCGATGACGTAGCCGACCTCGCCGGCGCTCAGGCCGGGTTGCTCGGTTCGTTTGGGGGTGAAAATCCCGACCGATTCCACTTGAAACACCCGGCCGGTGGACATCACCTGAATCTTCTGTTTGGGCGCGATCCGCCCGTCCACCAGTCGGACCAGAGAAATCACCCCGACGAAGTTGTCGAACCAGGAATCGACGATCAGGGCCTTGAGCGACCCGCCCGGATCGCCCTGCGGGGCCGGGATGCGCTGGACGATCTCCTCCATCAGCTCCACGACCCCCAGCCCGCTCTTGGCGCTGACCCGGAGGGCGTGGCTGGCGTCCAGCCCGATGATGTCGCCGATCTCGTGGGCCACCCGCTCCGGGTCGGCCGCCGGCAAGTCGATCTTGTTGAGCACCGGCAATACTTCCAAGCCCTGCTCGATCGCGGTGTAGCAGTTCGCCACGCTCTGCGCCTCGACGCCCTGGGCGGCGTCCACCACCAGCAGCGCGCCTTCGCAGGCCGCCAGCGAACGAGAGACCTCGTAGGAAAAATCGACGTGTCCCGGCGTGTCGATGATGTTGAACTGGTACCGGCGGCCGTCGCGGGCGGCGTAGCGCAACGACACGCTTTGCGCCTTGATGGTGATGCCGCGCTCCCGCTCCAGATCCATCGAATCGAGCACCTGCTCGGCCATTTCCCGCTCGCTC
>DPWB01000077.1 GCA_003527885.1 Candidatus Competibacteraceae bacterium | reverse complement strand
GTATAAGAGACAGGCACGAACACCTTGTGCTCGTACAGCGCCAGCAACGAACCTAAAACCTCCGGCGTCAGCCGCTTGTAGAACAGGCTGGTGCTGGGCCGGTTGCCGGGGAAAATCTTGTATGGCAGCAACTTCGCCAAGGCCTCTCCGCTCAACCCCTGCTTCTCCAGTTCGGCCCGCGCCTGCGCCTCGGTCTTGCCGACCATCAGCGCCTCGGCTTGCGCCAGACAATTAGCCAGCAGGATCGGGTGGTGGTCGCCGATGGGATTCGGGCTTTGCGCCGGGGCGAGAAAATCCGCCGGCGCCAGATGGGTGCCTTGGTGCAACAACTGATAGAAAGCGTGCTGACCGTTGTTGCCCAAACCGCCCCACAGAATCGGGCCGGTCTTGATCTTGACCGCCTGACCCTCGCGATCGATCGACTTGCCGTTGCTTTCCATGTCCAATTGTTGCAAGTAGTCCGGCAGCGAACGCAAATAGTCGTCATAGACTAGAGTCACTTGAGTGTCGGCGCCGAAAAAGTCGATGTACCAAACCCCCAGCAGAGCCAGAATGACCGGCAGGTTTTCTTCCAGCGGCGCGGTGCGGAAATGCTCGTCCATCGCGTGCGCGCCGTCCAGCAACTCGATGAACTGGTCCATGCCGATATAGATGATGATCGGCAGGCCGATGGCCGACCACAGCGAATAACGCCCGCCCACCCAGTCCCAGAAACCGAACATGTTGGCGGTGTCGATACCGAATTTGCTGACGCCCTCGGCGTTGGTGGACACCGCCACGAAATGCTTGGCCACCGCCGATTCATCGTTCAGTTCCTTGACCAGCCACGCGCGGGCGGTATGGGCGTTGGTCATGGTCTCCTGGGTGGTGAAGGTCTTGGAAGCGACGATGAACAGCGTGCTCTCGGGATCGCACTCGGCCAGGACATGGCTGATGTGCGCGCCATCCACGTTGGAGACGAAATGCATCCGCAACGTCGGATCGGCGTAGGGCTCCAGCGCCTGGCAGACCATCTTCGGACCCAGGTCGGAGCCGCCGATGCCGATGTTGACCACATCGCGGATGCGCTTGCCGGTATGGCCGCGCCATTTACCGCGCCGGATCTGTTCGGCGAACTTGCGCATGTGCTCCAGCACCGCGTTGACCTCCGGCATCACATCCTGGCCCTTGACCCGGATCGGCCGGTTGCCGCGATTGCGCAGGGCGGCGTGCAGCACGGCGCGCTTTTCGGTGTGATTGATGATCTCGCCGTTGAACATCTTCTCGGCCCAGGCCGGCACCTCTGCTTGGCGGGCCAGCTCGATCAGCAGCCCGAGCGTTTCGTCGGTGATGCGGTGCTTGGAAAAATCGATCAGCAAATCCCCAAAGCGCCGGGAAAAACGGTTGAAGCGCTCGGGATCGGCCGCGAACAAGTCGCACATGTGCCGGTCGGCGATGGCGGCATGATGGGTTTTCAGTTTTTGCCAGACCGGCAGGTTGCTGGGAACGGACATGGACAGCTTCCTTATTCAAGTTGTGGAAACGCTGGCTGAACCGGAGGAACGCGGGCCGCCGGCATGGCGCGCCAGCGCCGCGCGCGGTCCTGCAATGACTATAGTTTCCATCGGGGTAGCTGTCGAATCACCCGGTGCGCTCTTCTCTGGCCGCCCCGCCGCGCAAGCCATTTATTTCTGCTTTTCCACACTATCGAAGTGCGCCAGACTCCGCGCAAACGGTTAAAATCCGTCATACTCACACTAATGAGCAGGATTAGTGACTTTATCATCGCCAGGTTTCATCCGTAGCGGCAGTCGTCCAGATCGCCCGGCCAACGAGCCGGCGGCCAATTAGAAGATCAGCTTTTAGCGCCGGCGTGCCGCACCGATATGACTATAAAATTTTACGATCCAACCCGAGCGACGTGATGCCATGAACGACGCGACCGAATTCGAATCCTCCTTGACCGGGACCATCGATTTTTTCCAGAACCTGCGCCGAAAATTGGGCGCGTTGGAAACGGAAGCCGGCGTGCAGCAAGAACTGTTACGCGGCGTAACCGGCTCGATGGCCAACCTCGAACAGCACCGTCAAACCGACCAGCAGGCGCTCGCCGCGCTCGGCGGTCAGCTCGACCAGCAAATGGGGCAATTGGCCAAGCTGCAAGACGATGTCCGGCTGCTGGGCCAACAACTGAGCCAGATCGACACGCTGGCCGGCAACTTGAGTCAGGAACAGGCGCAGGCGCGACACGCGCTGGCGCTGGCCATCGATGAATTGGGGAATCAAAGCGCGACTCTGCGCGAGGAATTGGAGGCGAGTTTCACGCGGCGGAGCGCGCCGCTGGCTCGTGTCGCCAACTTGGAAGAACAGCTGGCCGGCAAGGCGCACGACATCGAAAGCCTGCTTTCTGGCTTTCAAAGCTCCGCTCAAGACGCTAAGGCCGTGCGGGAACGCGTGGCCGCGCTCGAATCCCAGTTCGAACAGTTCGACCAAAACACCCGCTCCACCACCCAAGCCCTGACCGATTTGCGCGCCACCGTCGAACGGCACGGCCAAACCCAGGATTCGCTCGGCCAGATACTCGAAGCCAGTCAAGCCCTGGCGCCGCAACTTCAGAACCAACAGGCTCGACTGGATGATCTGACCGAATCCTCGACGACGCTCAAACAGGACATGCAGGGCTTGCGGCAGGATTTCTCGCACCTGACAACCGAGTTCGAACACCAGCGCCAAGCCCAGGCGGAGAACGTCCAGACCCGGCAAGACCTACAAAAGCAGCAGGATCGCCTGAGGTATCTGGAAACCCTGATCACCAAACTATCGGCCGATACCAGTTCCGCCCGCCAGATTTTGAATGTCCTACAATCCGACATGGCGGCCCAAAACGACGCGCTGAGGGAATTCGATCAGACCTGGCGAGAGGGGTTGATTGCGTACCAAACCCGTTTGAACGATCTGGAACACGCCATCGCCAAAGCCGACCAGCCGGCGGCGTCCGTTTACAAGCCACCTTCGAACGCGCTTGTTCCGGCGGAATCCCTGTTGCTCGATGCGTCGGCCGAATCGCCGTTTCTCGATCCCCCGAACGAATCGCCGTTTTTGGAGGTCCCGGCGGCCCCGGCGGAATCGCCATTTCTCACGGTCATTTCGGAAGACGCCACTCCAACTCAGCCCGTGAAATCGGCCATCGCGGCAACCGATCAACCGTTTGAAGAACTGATTGCCGCGCTCGCGTCCACGCGCGAGGACCAGCAAGCGTTGCGCGAGGGGCTAGCCGCCTCGCTCGCCTCGGCCTCCGAGGAACAGCAGGAACTCCGGCTCGACATCAGCACCATTCGGGATACCCTGGAAACCCAGCACCAGTACTTGGGCAACCTGCGGGATATCATCGCCGAACAACTGCAAACCCAGCAGCAACGCCTTGGCCAACTGGAAACCACGCTGGAAGTCCTGCAACTCGGCCCCCGCCAGGAAACCGATCAAACCGATTTCTCCTCCGTGCGCGAAGCTATCGGCACGCACGCGGAGTTGCTGCAACAGCTTCAGTCCTCCGTGGAACCCCAACTGGAAGCCCAAGGGCAGCGCCTGGACGCTATCGACGCCGCGCTCGCCGCGCTGTCGCCACAGACTGCCACCACGCCGGAAAGCGGCCTTCAGCCTTTGCGCGAAACGCTGGTGGAACACGCGGGCGCGCTGGACCTGCTGCGCCAGAACACCCAACAGCAGTTCGATGGCTTGGCGACCACGCTCGATGGTCAGCGCTCGGAATTACGGGAAGCGGTGGAGCGCATCGCTTCGATCCAGCAAGACCTCCAACACCTCCAGCAACAACAACATCGCTTCGAAGCGCTCGACCAACAACGGCGCGAAACGGGCGCCGAAAGCCCGGATGGGTCTGAATTACGCCACCATTTCGCAACGCTGCAAGACTCCGTGAGCCGGCTGGAAAATCGCCTGTCCGGGCAGGCCCAGGCTTTCACCAGTAATTTCGAGCAATTCCAGAGCTTACATGCCGACGTGCAAGCGCTCCAGCAGCATGTCGCCAACCTGGAACCCTCGCAACGGTTGAACGTTCTCGAACAGGACTTTGCCGCGCGGGAACAGGAAATCGCCCAACTGACGGACGACCTTCACCAACTCAAACGGGCCTCCCAGCCAAACGAAGACGATGGCCAGGGAGCGAAAATCACGGCGCTGGAAGAAAAACTCAACCGGCAACACCAGCAACTGAGCGGCCTGTCGGCCGCGCTGGACACGGTTCGCACCGACAGCAGGGCCACTCAAGAAAAAGTGTTGACCATGGCCGCCAACGTCGCCCAGCGGCTTCACGAATTCCAAAACCAACTAATCGCCTCCAAAACCGCTCAAGGCGAGCAGTTGCAGGGTGTCGAACAAAAACTCACCCTGCTGCAAGCGACGGTCGAAACGCTGGAAAGCCAGCGCAAATCCCGCCGCTGGTTCAGTATGCCCGCCTCTTTTACGACCGTGGCGATCACCGTCGGAGCCGCGCTACTGGCCGTTGTGGCGCAAGTGATTTGGACCATGGGCTCCAGCAGCTAGACGGGTTCGAACGAGGGTCGGGCCTGTCGCAGCGGGTTTTTGATTTGGATCGTGCCCGCGCGTTCCGGCAGCGAGTCAAGCGGTAGCGGCTATCCGACCCGATAGGGCCACCCCTGCCGCCCCACCCTGTTTCAGCGTGGGAAAGCACCGCCAAACTCGCCGCCCTGCGCTCGTCCGACCCGGTTCCCGTCTTGTTCAAAACCGTAGTGGATACGGTATAGTCGCACGCGCCGTCACCGCGCTTACGCCAAGGATCACCCCAGATGAACACACCCGATCTATCCAAGCAAACCCCGTTCGGCATGGACTTCAGCGTCGCGGAATTCGCCGACAACCCGGAACCCCGCTGTCCTTGCGTGCTGTTACTGGATAACTCGTGGTCGATGAACGGCCAGCCCATCGTCGAGCTCAATGAAGGGCTGGCCGGCTTTAAAGAGGAGCTGTTGGCCGATAGTCTGGCCGCCAAGCGCGTCGAAATCGCCATCGTCAGCTTCGGCCCGGTCCAGGTGGTCAATACCTTCCAGACCGCCGAACACTTCACCCCGCCGGAATTGACCGCGCAAAAGGATACGCCGATGGGGCTGGCGATCATGCAGGGACTCGAACTGTTGAGCCAGCGCAAGGCGCTGTACCGGGAGCACGGCATTCCCTTCTTTCGCCCCTGGGTTTTTCTGATCACCGACGGCGCGCCGACCGACGACTGGAAAAGCGCCGCCGCCGAAGTGCGCAAGGGCGAGGAAAGCCGGGCGTTCGCCTTTTTCGCGGTCGGCGTCGAAGGCGCCAACTTGGACATTTTGCAACAGATTTCCATGCGCCAACCGCTGCGGTTGCGCGGGCTGCGGTTCCGCGAGCTGTTTCAGTGGCTGTCCAACTCGATGCGCTCGGTCTCGCGGTCGGTGCCGGGCACCGAAGTGCCGCTGATCAACCCGACCAATCCCGACGGCTGGGCGTCGGTATGAGCGAAGCGGGCGGCTGGCGGTACGTCTACGCTAGCGTCCCCGGCGTGGCGCATCTGGCCAGCGCCACCGAATGTCAGGACGCCTGCTCGGCCCAGTTGCTGGCGGGGCCGGCAAGCGACCCGATATTGATCCTGGTCGCCGCCGATGGCGCGGGCAGCGCCGCGCGGCCGCGAGCGGGCGCCGAACTGGCCTGCCGGAGCCTGCTGGCGGAATTCGCGAACCGTTTGCGAGGGGTCGCGCCAGCGGATTGGCGTTCGACCTTGGCTCAGCCCATCTTCGAAAGTGTCCGAGCTGCCCTGGCCCAACAAGCGGCGGACGCGGATTTACCGCCGAGAGAATTTGCCTGCACCTTGCTGGGCGCGGCCGTCGCGCCCGATCATGCGTTTTTTCTGCAAATTGGCGACGGCGCTATCGTGATCGGGGCCGGCGACCATTACCGGCCCCTGTTCTGGCCGCAGACCGGCCAATATGCCAATGAAACCCGGTTCGTGACCGACCCCGACGCGGCCGCCCACCTGGAGTGCGCCGTTCTGGCCGAACCCGTCGCCGAAATCGCGATGCTGACCGATGGCTTGCAACTGCTGGCGCTGCATTATCCGCAGCGACAAGCGCACGAGCCGTTCTTCCGGCCTTTATTCCAACACCTGCGCGCGTTTCCAGAACCCGGCTGCCCGGAACCGCTGACGGCCGCGCTGGAACGTTTTCTGGACAGCCCGGCGGTCAACCAGCGCACGCACGACGACAAAACCTTACTGTTGGCCACCCGCCTGCCAGCGGCTGTCACGGGCGAATCGACCGAGACCGAAACAGTCAGGCCGTCCCCCGCCGCGAAAACTGGAAGCATTGGCCCCGTGGCCGCAACCGCTACGGGCACGGCTCCCGCCATCGACCCTCCCTCACCTTGCGAACCTGCGAACTCCCCCGACCCTGTCCACGGCGACTCCGTTGTCGATTTCGATGGGCGGCACCCCAGCGCCGCCACGCACGGCTCCGCTTCTCCAAGTTCCGAGGAGTTCGGCCGAGACCGACCCGGTGACGAAACTCTATAGCGGCGCCGGGCATTGGCTCGAACCCGGTAAGCTGTTGGGGCGAGGCGGTGAGGGTGCGGTCCACGAAATCGACGGCCGCCCCGGTTTTGTCGCCAAGGTCTATCACCAACCCGTCAGTCCCGATAAAGCCCTCAAACTGGAAAGCATGGCCCGGCAAGCCCACCCTGGCCTGCTGGAGATCGCGGCTTGGCCGGTGGACGTGCTGCGCGTGAGGCCAGATGGTCCGGTACAGGGCTTCGTCATGCCCCGCGTCAACGGCTATCACGAAATTCACAGCCTGTATGGCCCTTCGCACCGCAAGCGGACCTTCCCGCACGCCGACTGGTCGTTCCTGGTCCACGCCACCCGTAACTTGGCCAGCGCCTTCGAAACCATCCACGCTCGGGGTAACGTGATCGGCGATGTCAACCCCGGCAACGTGGTGGTATCGGCCCAGGCGCTGGTGAAAATGATCGACTGCGATTCCTTTCAGATCGACACCGGCAGCCGGTTATTTCTCTGCGAGGTCGGGGTGCCGCAATTCACCGCGCCCGAATTGCAGGGGCGGCCTTTTCACGGCTTGCAACGCACGCCGAACCACGACGCCTTTGGCCTCGCCCTGCTCTGTTTCCATCTGCTGTTCATGGGCCGGCACCCCTTCGCCGGCCGTTACCGGGGCAAGGGTGACATGCCCATCGAGCGGGCCATCACGGAATACCGTTTCGCGTTCGGCCGGCAGGCGGCCGAACGGCTGATGGAACCGCCGCCACATACCTTGCCGTTCGAGGCGTTGCCGCAACCGGTCGCGACTTTGTTCGAGCGGGCGTTTGGAGTTTCCACGCCGAGCACTCCCCGGCCCACCGCGCGGGAATGGCTGAACGCCCTGGAAAAACTCAATCGCGAACTACGGTCTTGCGGCCGGAATACGCTGCATAAATATCCCCCAACAGCGGCGGCTTGTCCGTGGTGTGCGTTGGAAAAGTCGAGCGGAACCGTATTTTTTGCCGCACCTCACCCGATCGCGCCGGCCAGGCCAGTCGCCGGTTCCCGCGACTTTCATTTCGAAACGGTCTGGAACCGGATTCTGGCGGTCGCGCCGCCCAAGACAGAAGCCATGCCGCGACCGGGCCCGCAAGCGCCGACCGTTCCGACGCCTTTGCCCGCGCCGCTCAAACGGGTTCAAGGCTTGAATGTGCTGAAGACGGCGGCCATCGCCGGCATCGCCTCGATAACCGCCCTAAACTGGCCCTATTTGATCTGGTTGTGGTTGCCGCTGGCCTTCGTCGCTTGGTCCTTGGCCCGCGATACGGCGGTTCGCCGCGAGCACCAGCGCCGCCGGCTGGCCCTGGTGGCGGCGCGCCGGGAGCTAACCGATCTGCGGGCGGCGTGGCAGCAACGTGGAACGGATCGTGCTTTCATGCGTAAGCTGCACGAACTACACGTCCTGCGCGACCGTTACCATACCCTGCCGGCCGACTTTCAACGGGATTTACAGCATCTGGAAACCAACCAACGCCAACAGCAACTGCGGGCCTACCTGGAAGGTTATTTTATCGATGCCGCCCAGATCCCTGGTATCCACGCCACCGACCGGATGGCGTTGGCCTCCTATGGTGTCGAAACCGCCGCCGACGTGACGGCTGACGCGCTCGAAACGGTTCCCGGTTTCGGACAACATCGCGGTCGCCAGCGCGCGGCCGCTTTACTCGGTTGGCGTCAATCGCTGGAACAACGTTTCCGCTACACACCCCCGCAAGGCCCCGATCCAGCCGCTATTGGCACCCTGCAACAACAGTATGCCCACCAGCGGTCGCATCTCGAAAAAGAACTGCTGGCAGGCCCTGAAGAACTGACTAAAATCAAAGCGGAATTGACCAAGCAACGCGCTCAATTGAATATCGCTCTGATCCGTCAAGCGATGCAGGAGGCCCAAGCGCAAGCGGATCTGCGTGTCTTTTACCCCGGTCTGGCCGCTTTCTGGCGGCGTATCCGCCATTAAATAAAAAATTTAAAGCCTGTAGGAGATTTTTATGGGAAGACGCAACGAGCATACCCGAGATGAATTGCGCGAAATCTCGCTGCAAGCGGCCGAGCAGTTGGTGGCGGCGCACGGTTTGGCCGGCCTTAGCGCCCGCAAGGTGGTGGCTTGCATCGGCTATACCGTCGGCAGCCTGTACATGGTCTTTCGAAATCTGGACGATCTGATCATCCAGATGAACGAGCGGACGTTGGACCGGTTGTACGGGGCGCTGGCGAGCGCGCTGGCCCACCGGCCACCGCCGTCGACGGCGATCCGGGTGCTCGCCCAGGCTTATCTGGATTTTGCCTCGACCCAGACCAACGGTTGGCTGGCGCTGTACGAGCACCGGATGCCGGAAGAACAGCCCATGCCCGATTCCTTTACCGAGCGCGTGACCCGGATATTCGAGCTGGTGCAACAAAATCTGGCGCTGTTGTGCCCGCACCGCTCGGGGCAAGACATCGCCCTGGCCGCGCGCGCCTTGTGGAGCGGCATTCATGGGGTGTGTATGCTCAACCTGGACCGCAAGCTGGAAAACATCGGCGGCCATCCGATGCAGGAGGTCGCGGACTCGCTGCTCGACAATTATCTGGCGGGCTTTGTGGCCTCAAAATAACCGGCTGGCGCTATCGTTCACCGTCAGAAATCCGAGGGTGGCTCAGCTAATTTTTCAAGCGCGCGATCATGCGGTTTCGCCAACAGCAGCAGCGCAAGGATGGCCCCCAAAAGCGCGAAGCCCATATCCGATTGTGTGTCCCAGACATAGCCTTGAGTCCCTAAAAACGCCTCCGCCGCTTCTCCGCTGACGCTGGCCACGGCCCACTCGATCAATTCGTAAAGCGCGCTAAAGCCCAGACAAAAACACACGATAAAGAAATGGGTCCATGACCGGCCGTTGATGATGCCTTTCCGCAAGATGATTTCTCTGGCAATCAGCGCTGGCACAAAACCTTGCGCGAAATGGCCCAGCTTGTCGTAGTTGTTTCTTTCAAATCCCAACGGTTCTTTCAACATGTCAAAAAGCGGTACTTCAGCATACGTATAATGTCCGCCAACCATCAAGATGATGCAATGGACCAGAATCAAGAAGTAGACCAAACGCGTCAGCGGGAAACTCTTATAGGTAACTCCCAGGACGATAGCGCCCAAAATGGCTGGGGAAGCTTCTAAAAACCAAGTCAGATAATCCTTGGGATCGATCCCCGACCAGATCAAGACCGCCACAAAAACACTGATCCATATTGCTTTCATTTTCTGGTCCGCCCTTTTTGCGATCTTGTTCTGAAGAGAGTCGAAAGAAGAAGTGCTGAACGGCCGTTCCCGCTCATCAATCTCAGGTCGAAACGGGCGGCCGCTGTCGGTTGAGGCGTTTTCGGTCCCAGGGCAAGCTACCGCAGGCTGACGCCGCTAATCCGAGTGGTCCGCGGACTTGATCGGTTCCTCCGCAAAGTCCAGTCCCCACTCGAACCAATCCTCTCCGAAGATTTCGGCCGGGTGCTGGGTGCGTTCCGAACCGTTCCCACACTGTAGCGAATCGGCCGGACAGTACTTGTCACACCCCCAGCAGATCCGCTCGGGGTGCTTGGCAAGCTTGGGAAATTTTTTTGCCATTTCTGCCTCCAATTGCCCCCGCTGTCGAAGCGGAAGGCGCGCCTACCGTAGTCGATCATGATAGAAGAATCTGCTCCCGCCCCCACTCCGTAACATCCCGTCCCAGCACTATTGATTTTGGCGCAATCGGCTGACAACTTTCTAAAGATCGGTCAGAATCGAGGCAAAAATCAGGGAATATCCTTGCTTGTCATGTTGGGCTAAAAAAAATCTGCTGGCCTGGCGTTAGGGGAAATGGAGTGGCTATCCCGATCTCACACGGCTCCATTGTTCTTCCAACCGCTTCACGGACACCGGCGCAACCGTCTTCAACTCCTGAGCGAATTGCGAGACCCGCAATTCTTCCAGCAACCAACGAAAGCGCAGTAATTCTGGGTCGTGCTTCTCGACCAAGGCGTTGCGTTCGGCCTGCCGCCGCCACAGCGCCGACAGTCGTACGATATCACCGCTGCGCTGACGGTCCTTGTCCGGCGCGTGCCGTAGTTTTTGCAAGCGCAAACCCACAGCCCGCAAATAGCGCGGCAGGTGCGGCAACCATTCCGGCGGCGTTTCGCCGAGAAAGCCCGGATACACCAGCCGTGCCAGTTGCTCGCGCACATCGGCCAGCGCCTCGGTCCAAACTGGCGCTTCGGCGGCGGCCAGTGTCCGGCGCACCTCGTGATAAGCGGCGAGGATCGCGGCGGCGATGTCGCAAATCTCGACCTTGATGGCGGACAGTTTGGGCCTACCCCACTCCAGCAACGCCTCGAACGCCGGCCGGTCGCGCGGCAGCGCGTGTCCGCTCAGAAACGCCCGATCCAGAATCACCGCCAGCAAATCCTCGCGCAACGTCTCCTGCGCCCCCAAACCGAGGTAATGCAACGTCATCTGTTGGAACTTCGGCAGATCGCGCGCCAACTGTTTGTACGCGGGTCCCAAGCGCCAGCCGATCAAGCGCCGCAGGCCGATTCGGGTCGCCGCTTCCGCCCGCGCCGGCGAATCGAGCAGTCGTAAGGCCAGCGTGCCGTCGGGTTCAGCCACCAAGGCCGGATAGCCCCGCAACTGAATGCCGTTGCGGGTAAAGCTCACCTCCTCGGTCAAGTGTCCGAAATCCCAATCGCGCAGCCGCTCGCGCTCGAACTCCGGGGTCGGCAGCGCGGCGAAGCGGTCGCGGGCTTCGCCGCGCAGTTCGGCTTGAATCGCGGTCCAGTCGCGCCCGACCGCCAGCACCTGACCATCGGCGTCCACTACTTGCACCCGCATCCGCAAATGCGTCGGCACGACGGCGGGATTCCAGTCCGGCTCAGCAATCCGCACTCCTGTCATTTTCTCCAGCCCTTCGGCCATGGCTTGAGCCAGCGATTGCCCATCGGGTTCGATGGCTGCCAGCAAGGCGTGGACATAATTCGGCACCGGCACGAAGTGGCGGCGCAGCGCTTTCGGCAAGGACTTCAACAGCGCCGCCATTCGCTCCGCCCGCAAGCCCGGCACCAACCAGTCCAATCGTTTGGGATCGACTTGATTGACCGCCGCCAGCGGCACGGTCAGCGTCACGCCATCGTCGTCCGCGCCGGGGGTAAAGCGATACGTCAGGGGCAACTGCAAACCGTCGAGATCGAGCTGATCGGGAAAGCCCTCGCCGTCGCTTGCCGGCCCCGCAGCGGCCAATAATGCCGCACGGTCGAGAAACAGCAGGCGCGGATGGTCCCGTTCGGCCTGTTTGCGCCAAGTCTCGAACGCCGGACCGCTGTAGATGCCTTCGGGGATGCGCTCATCGTAGAAGCGGTAGAGCGTTTCCTCATCGGCTGTCAGATCGCGGCGGGCGCGCGTTTCCAATTCTTCCAGTTCGGCCAGCAAGTCGCGGTTGTGCTGAAAAAAGGGGGCTTGGCAATGAAAATCGCCGGCCACCAGCGCGTGGCGGATGAAAATGTCCCGCGCCAGCGCCGGATCGAGTGGACCGTAATTGATCCGGCGATTACTGATGATCGGCAGACCATACAGTGTGACCCGTTCCAGCGCCGCCACCTGCGCCGAGCGCTTTTCCCAATGCGGTTCGGCGTAGCTGCGCTTGAGCAAGTGTTCGGCCAGACCTTCCACCCATTCCGAGTCGATGCGCGCCACGGTGCGGGCGTACAGGCGGCTGGTTTCCACCAGTTCCGCCGCCGTCACCCAGCGCGGCCGTTTCTTGAACAGCCCGGAACCGGGGAACAGGTAAAAATTCCGGCCCCGCGCGCCGAGATAGGCGTTTTCCTCTTGCTTCAAGCCAAGATGGCCGAGCAAGCCGGTCAGCAATGCGCGATGCAGGTTGGCGTAGGCGGCAGCTTCCTCGTTAAGCCGCATCCCCATTTCGGTGGTCAGCCCCAGCAATTCGTGATGCAGGTCATGCCATTCCCGCAGCCGCACGAAGGACAGAAACTCGGCCTGGCAGCGGTTGCGCAACTGGTTCTTGGACAGTTGCCGCGCCTGCTCGTGGTAGTAATCCCACAGTTTGATGAGCGCCAGAAAATCGGACTGCTCGTCGCGGAAGCGGCGGTGCTTCTCGTCCGCCGCCTGCTGCCGTTCCAGCGGCCGCTCGCGCGGGTCCTGCACCGAGAGCGCGGCGACGATCACCAACCCCTCGCGCAAACAACCTTCTCGCCGCGCGGCCAGCAACATCCGGCCCAAACGCGGATCGAGCGGCAATCGGGCCAGTTGGCGGCCCAGCTCGGTAATGCCGCGCTGCTCGTCCACCGCCTGCAACTCGAACAGCAACCGAAACCCGTCGCTGATCTGGCGCGAGTCGGGCGGTTCGACAAAGGGAAAATCTTCCGGCCGACCCAGATTCAGCGCGCTCATCTGCAAAATCACCGCCGCCAGATGGGTACGGAGAATTTCGGGGTCGGTGAAAGGCGGCCGGGCCTGGTAGTCCTCCTCGGCGTACAGCCGGATGCAGACGCCCGCCATCACCCG
>DPWB01000260.1 GCA_003527885.1 Candidatus Competibacteraceae bacterium | reverse complement strand
GGCAGCGTCAGATGTGTATAAGAGACAGCACTCCGCCCGCGCAAGCCCTCGATGTGCTGCAAGAAGTGCTGGATTGGGCGAACCGCATCGACCGGCTCGGCATCCCGTCCGGCGACGAACTCTTGCCGCCCTCGGCCGAACGGCTAGCGCCGGCCGCCCAACCCGAAACATCGCAAACCGAGGAGGCGCAACCGGCCGCTCCGGCGGCTCCCGAGGCCACGTTGCGCATCCCCGCCCACATGGTCGACGAACTGCTTCGGCTGATGGGCGAAAGCTTCATTCTCACCGGTCAGGTCCAGGAGCGGGTCCGCAAGACGCTCGCCCAAACCAAGGCGATGTTGGCGCAAAACCGCTCGCTACAGCAGCTCACCACCGAGTTGGAACAACTGATCGACGTCCGCAACGTGTCCTCGCCGCTGTCCAAGTCGATGCAGCGTGGCGATTTCGACCCGCTGGAACTGGAGCAATACAACGAGCTGAACACGGTCACCCACCGCTTGCTGGAAACGGCGACCGACAGCCGCGAACTCAACCGGATCATCGAAGACAATCTCGCCACCTTGGATTCCTTGCTGGTCGATCAAAGCCGCCTGCACCGGGACAGCCAGCAAGCGGTTCTGCGCACCCGCATGGTCCCCATCCAAACGGTGGCGCCGCGCTTCCAGCGCAGCGTGCGTCAGACCTGCCGGCTGGTGAACAAGGAAGCGGATTTGGTGCTGCGCGGCGCCGACACATTGGTCGACAGCAACGTGCTGAACGGCATGATCGACCCGTTGATGCACATTTTGCGCAACGCCGTGGACCACGGCATCGAGCCGCCAGACCAACGAAAACGGCTGGGCAAACCCGCGGCGGGACGCATAGAACTCAGCTTCCTGCGCGAAGGCAACCACATCGTCATCCGCTGTCAGGACGACGGCGCCGGCTTGAATTTGCCGGCCATCCAGCGCACGGCCAAGGCGCGGGGCTTACTCGCTTCCGACAAACCGCTCGCGGAAGAGGAGTTGGTCCGTTTGATTTTGTTGCCGGGATTTTCCACCCAAAGCCAAACCACCCAAACCTCCGGGCGCGGCATCGGCATGGATGTCGTTTACAGCCGGCTGTTGGAAATGAAAGGCTCGCTGCGCATTCAAACCAAGGAAGGACAGGGCAGTTTGATGGAATTGCGCTTGCCGGTCACCTTGATTTCCACCCACGCCCTGCTGATCCAGGTCCGCAACCAAGTGTATGCGCTCTCCGATCGCGGCATCGAACAGATTCTCTACTACGGCGTCGGCACGATCCAGACCGTCGGCAACACTACCACGTACCGCTTGGGTAACGACATCTACGAACTTACGTCGCTTGGATCGCTGCTCAAACTCCCGCCGGATCGTCGGGAGAGAACGCGGGTCATGCCGCCCGTGATCCTGGTCCGTGAAGACAAAGGCACGATCCGCGCGGTGTTGGTGGAAGAAATTGTGGCCAGCCGCGATTTGGTGGTCAAAAATCTGGGCGCCTATATTCCCAGGCTCGAAGGTATCGTGGGCGCGACCATCCTGGGTGACGGCAGCGTCGCGCCGGTGCTGGATTTACCGGAACTTTTGCGCACCCAAAACGCGGACTACCGGCTTCCCACGCTCGCCCGGACCGCCGCTCCCGAATCCGGCGGCGTCCAGCGACAGGTAGTGCTGGCGGTCGACGACTCGCTCAGCGCCCGCCGTTCGTTGGCGCAGTTCATTCAGGATGCCGGTTTTGAAGTACGCACGGCCCGCGACGGCTTGGAAGCGATCGAAGCGATCAACCGAAGAAAACCGGACCTGATCCTGGCGGATCTGGAAATGCCGCGCATGAACGGCCTGGAACTGACCGCGCACCTGCGCGCCAATTCGGCCACCCACCATCTTCCCATTATCATGATCACCTCGCGCTCGACCGACAAACATCGGCGTGAGGCTGAAGCGATGGGCGTCAACGCGTACTTGACCAAACCCTTCGTGGAAGACGAGCTACTCGACCACATGCATCAATTGCTCTCTCGGACATGAACCGGCCACGACCCACGGCGCTTGCCGAGCTTCAAGACATCCCGTTGCTGAGCCTGGTGACCGTGGACGGTCACCGGTGGCTGTTACCGCAAGCGGAAATTCGGCTGCTGGGACCGCTTTTAGATATCGACCAGGAGCTAAGAACGCCTTGCAGCATCGGGGCGGTCGGTTTTGAGGGGGAATGGTGGCCCGTCTACTGTCTGTCTGGCGAATTGCGGCTGTTAGCGCAATTAGCGGCCAACCGCCGAATCTGTCTGCTGCTGAGCAACGGCGCCGACCGTTTCGGCCTCGTCTGCGATCAAGTCGAACCGTTGGGGAAAGCCGTTCGCTTCGCCCCGCTACCGGCCTGCATGACGACGCCAGACTCTCCCATCCAGGCCATCACCCAGCTTGAAGGCCAAATAGCGTGCGTGACCACCACCGAGCATCTGGCCGCTTTCATCGCCGCCCTGGAAGAGGAGCGCGATAATGCCGCCTGACCGTTTGCCCGAAAGCGTGAGTTGGGTGCTGGCGTTGGGTGATTCCTTGCGGGCGGCGGTGAGCGAGCGCGAATTGGTGCATTTGATCGAAGCGCCGGTTTTGCTGGAAGTGCCGCGGAGTCCTCCCTATTGCCGGCATGTCGTGGCCTGGAATCAGCTACTGTTGCCGGCGATGGATTTATCGGCGTGGCTGCTGGGGCGTTCCCCGCAAAATTCCCGGTCGCTGGCCGGCGTGTTCGCCTACCAAGCGCGGCGGGGCGCAGACCCCGATTACGGCGCTCTGCTGCTGGCGGATATCCCGACCCGCATCCGGGTGACGGACGATCTGGCTTGCGGCTTGCCGAAAAACCCACCGACTTGGCGCAGCGTGGCTATTTCGTGTTTCAAACAGGATAAGAAAGCGATACCTATTCTAGACTTGCGGCATATTTTCAGCGGCGGGCTGCGGTGAGCCGTGCGGGCGCTCGCGCCAGCTGGCGCGCTACGCCGTTAGCTTCCTCTACCGTAAATACTTTTTGACCACCTTTTGAAAGGTTTCTTGTTTTACGGGTTTGGTCAAATACGAATCGCAACCGGCCAAGGCGCCTTTTACCCGATCGAACGGAGAAGATTTACTGGTCAGCATAATGACGGGGGTTTTTTTCTTCGTTTTGCCTCTTTTAAGGGATTTACAGAGCTGATAACCGTCGATCCCTGGTAACACCACGTCCAAGAAAATCAAATCGTAGCTTTTGTTATTAATAAAATCGATGGCTTGTTCCCCGGTGGCGGCCGTATCCACCTTGATGCCAAAATAGTTTAACTCCAGCTCGATCTGTTTCCGCACCGGGCTGCTGTCATCGACCACCAAGGCGAGAATCTCATTCTCGGCGCTCTCTTTCGCGCTGTCGTCTTTTGGTGCGGGTTTGACTGTTTCAGGGACTATCTTCGGGCTGGCGTCCTCTCCGATGACCCGCTTTCTAGGGTGCTGCAAATCTTTCTGAACGACTTGGTCCAGAATATTGATGACCCGCGTTGCGACAAAAGGGCGTCGTATGTAATAAAGCCTGGAGTCGGGCGGTGATTCCTTGGTCACCAAAATAGTAGGTATCAGGGGCCGATAGCTTTTGCTCGGTGATTCGGCCGAAGTTTCATCCATTTTGCGCTGACGCCACTCCGCCATCGCCTTCGGATCATCGGCGTCGATCAATAAAACATCCCACGCTTCACCAGGAATAGCGACAGAATAGGAATAAGTACGATATTGGGAGAGCTTAAAAATATTCCGCAGCACATTTCGCTCGGCACTCGCGATGCCGATCATGGAAACTACGTAGGTTTTTTTCTCCATTTATTCCCCCTTGGCAAAAGGCGACCGAATTTAGCCCCTCGCCCACTCAAGACCTTGACCGACGCGGTTATAGCCTGTCTCTTATACACATCTCCGAGCCCACGAGACCGTACTAGATCTCGTATGCCGTCTTCTGCTTGAAAAAAAACACTAAAAAAGAGGTACGAGAGACGACACA
>DPWB01000281.1 GCA_003527885.1 Candidatus Competibacteraceae bacterium | reverse complement strand
CTCGTGGTAGCGGTATTCATCGCGGGAGCTGAATTGCAGGTTGTTGTTGAGAAACAGCCGCAGATCGTCCTTCCAGCGGGTGACGACGATCCGCTGATAGGGCGAGGTGCGGGCCAGCACGATCTCGTCGGCATACAGAGTGTCCTCGGCCCACGTGGTGAGCCGATCGGCGACCGCCAGACCCGCCAGCAACGCCAGAATCGCGGCGCTGCACTGGCCGCGCAGCCAGCGTAACTGCGGCAACTGCCCGCGAAACAGCCACAGCGCCCACCCCGCCACCAGCACGTTGAACAGGCCAAACAACAGGCTGGTGCGGTTCAAGCCGAGATGCGGCGCGAGCAGGATCGGAAACAGCAGCGACACCGCCAGCGCGCCGAGATAATCCAGGGTCAACACCTGCGCCACCAGCTCCTTGAAGGCGAACTGCTGTTTGAGGATGCGCATGATCAGCGGGATTTCCAACCCGACCAGAATGCCAACGATCGACACCAGCCCGTACAGCGCCGGCCTAAACGCGCCCCCCCAGGCGAAGATCAAAAACAGGGCCGGCGCGGAAAAGCCCCCCAAAATGCCCACCGCCAGTTCGATCTGGATGAAGCGGGCGATCAAACCCCGAACCACGTAGCGCGACAGCCAGGAGCCGATCCCCATGGCAAACAGATACGTGCCGATGACGGTCGAAAACTGGGTGACCGAATCGCCCAGTAGATAGGATGCGAGCGTGCCGGCGATCAATTCGTACACCAGCCCGCAGGAGGCGATGACGAAAACCGAGATCAGCAGTGCGTGGGTCATCGAAGGTTTTGGTGGTCCCAAGAACAAGCGCAGCTTGAAGAGGGCGCCGAACGTGGCGGCGCTTTGCGACCTTAACGGGTTGTCGGCGCCGGCCACGGGTCGCCACGCCCCTCACGTTGAGGCAGCGCGCTGGCCCGATGGCGTGGCGGAGGGCGATGTTGTGCTCTGTCGGGTTGTACGGGTTAGGTGCCGCCGCGCATTACCGGTTGCGGTTATTTATGATAAATCCCTCGCGCCGTTCCCGGCGGACTTTTGGCCTCGCTGACCGCGAACACGCTCCAGCCACGATATTGGGCGGCGAAGAACAACGCCAGGATCAAACCGCCAACGATCAGATAGCTTCGGTATAACATGGGCGGGTGCGCTCCGTGGCTGGTGGCCTACTCCTCGTCATCCTCATTCGCCTCTCCTTTACTGGCTGGACCGTAATCGCTTTCCGCCCAACGCGCCCGCTCGTACGCCCAAGCCCGCCAGCGCAACACCAACGGTAGGACCAGCAAACCCAGCAGGGCCAGGAGAAAGTTGGTCCAGCTTGGCACATCGCGAAACACCGTAAAGGTGCCAGTGACAGTCGGCGAACCGGGCGGTAGCTCGGCTTCGACGTTGAGATAGTAGTTTCCGGCCGGAATGGCGGACAGCACCGCCTCGTCGCCGGTATCGCCTTCCGACCAGCGTTCACCCTCGTCGACGCCCTGGTAATAATCCAGCTCGCGCCCGATGGCGTAGCTGGCGCCGGTGTCGCGCTCGATGAGCGCCAAATCGAAATAAATCCAGTTGTTATTGAGATTGGTTTGGGTGCGGATGGCCAGATTGGAGGCGCGCCCGCGCAAGGTGAACGGTTCGCCGGTCTGCGGCTTGTCCTGCGTGGCGGCCTCGAACAAAAAGGTTTGCTGGTGGACCCGCTGGCTGGAAGACAGCAGCAGGGTGATGAGTTGGCCGGCCAGCAACACGCCCAGAAACAACCGGAGCAGCCGCCGGAACCGGGGTCGCTGCGGCTCGTGGGGCGAAGGTTGGTTAGCGCCGATCCCGACCCGCGCCGGCAGAGGCCCTTGCAACTGAAAGGCGGCTTTGACGGTCGCCGGCTCGACGTACTCCGCTCGCGACCAAACCGCTTCCTTTTCGCTGACTTCCAGGCTCAACTGAAACGGCGGCGCGATGTAATCCCGGATCTCGCAGCGTTCACCGGCCGCCACCCGCCAGTAGAACTCGCCCAGTACGTAGCTGACCTCAGCATCGGCCGTCTGAAAATGCCGGTAAATCCGTTCCTGGTCGACGGCCTGTGCTTGCGCGCCGTAACCGGTCACCAGCGGCGGTTCGGTGGTGGTTTGCACCAGACTCCAATGGCCGTTGTATTCCACCAGCCAGCGGAACCCTTGCTCCCGGTGGAACAGCAGGTACTCGCTCCATTCGTACTGGATGCCCTCCACGGTCACGCGGCGGCGCAAATAACCGATGGCTTCATACTCCACGCCTTCCAAACTGCCGCGCGCGCCCAGCGGAATACTCGGCTCGTACCGGATCGCGGTCTTGAAGCGGGACAGGATGCGAAAATTCGGATCGGTAATATCGATGATCGAACCGCAGGTTCCGCAGGCAAGGGTTTCGGTATGGCCCTTGGCGCGAACGGTCAACGAACTGCCGCAGCCGGGACACTGAAAAGCCTGCGCGTCGACGCCGGTATCGGGTTGCCAGCCCACCGGCATCGCCCGACGCAGCCGAGCCAGCTTGAGATCGTCGAAACGGAGCTGTTCGCCGACGAACACCAGCGGCGGGTTCTCGCTGTAATCGAGCGTGGCGAACAGGTTGCCGGCCGCTTGCAAATCCACCACCGGCGCTTCGTAACCGGGGCCAATTCGGGTCGGCAATTCGCCCTCGCCCGCGATGCAGCGGGCGTTTTCGAGGTTCATCACCTGAAAGACGCGACCTTTCAAGGGTACTTTTACGCCCGCCCGCAGCTCTGAAAAGGGTGGCAATGGTTCGGGCGGTCGGATCGGAAAGGTGACCGCATAATGGCCCAGCGTTTCGCCCAGCCAGCCCTCGCGCTGGTTCTCGAACAGCACGTACCATTCATTCCAGAAGCCCTGACCGTAGCGCAACTGGATACGCCCGACGACCGTAAAGCGGGTTTTGCGATAAACGCCTTCGGTCCCGAGCTGGATCGGCGAGGAATCCGGCAGCAGTTCCGCCATCTTGCCGATGGTTTCCAGTTTCAGGTCGTGGCGGACCAGCGTGCTTTTGCAGTAGTCGCAGACCGCCAGAATGGATGCGGCCGATTGAAAGGTGATCACCGCGCCGCAGGAAGGACAGTTGGCGGTTTTCATGAACGTGGGAGTGGAAGTGGTAATGCCATCGATCTAACAACGCTTGATTTTATATCATCATCTAGCTTTCAATACCAACAACAGCCTGACACAGCCCTAAATTAGCAACGAAAATACCGGCCGTCACCTCAAAAAGCTTCGAAAAAGTCAAGTTCCCCAAACGGTGGAGGCAACCGCCCAACAAATCGGCCGGCAGAAGAAACCGCACAGCCATGCGCTAACGCGGTTCCTTGCCGAGCCGTTTCAATAAAGCTGACAGGACAAGATAAAGTAACGTAAAATACCATCTACATTTTTAACAAATAATTCAACAAGTTAAAATATCGACAGGCGAGGGCCAGCACCGGACGGTGACGGATATAGAACACAGATGAAAATACTCAGCCTGGTTTTGTGGGTTCCGTTCTTTGGGGCAGCCTTGGTGACCTTGTTGCCGGCAGCCCAGCCGCGCCTGATTCGTGGAGTGGCGCTGTTCCATGCCGGCTTGGCCCTGATCCTGTCATGGGGCTTGCTCATCCCGTTCGACCGGAACACGGCGGCGCTGCAATTCGTCGAACAGGTGGTGTGGAGTTCCGCCATCGGAGTCTCCTACGCGCTGGGCGTGGATGGACTATCCCTGCCGATGGTGTTGCTCGGCACGCTGCTCACCACCGTGGCGCTGCTGGCCTCGGATAAGGTCACGACCGGCGTCAAGGGCTATCACGCCTGGTTGTTGATTCTCGAATTCGCCATGCTCGGCGTGTTCCTGGCCCAGGACTGGTCGCTGTTTTTCATGTTTTGGGAACTGACCCTGATCCCGCTGTTTTTCCTGATTGACCTGTGGGGTGGGGAAAAACGCCATGCCGCTAGCCTCAATTTCGTGCTGTACACCATGGGCGGATCGATCTTCATGCTGATCGCCCTGATCAGGGTCTATCAGGCCACGCCCGAACATTCCTTCGCAATGGCCGCCATGGCCAACGCGGCGGTGACGTTGCCGCGCAACGAGCAGGTGTGGCTGCTGCTGGCGTTTCTGGTCGGCTTCGGGGTGAAAATCCCCATC